>NZ_JALRNG020000017.1:0-110615 GCF_030272875.2 Pseudomonas sp. BJa5 | reverse complement strand
ATCGCCGAGTTCCGCGAAGCGGCGGCGAGCGCCAACATCCCGGTCGTTCAAGCGTAAGCTGAACCCTGGGTAAAAAAGACCCCGCCAATCGGCGGGGTTTTTTATTGGGCTTGTGGGAGCGGGCTTGCCCCGCGATACGATGTACCAGGCAACCTGCAATCGCGGGGCAAGCCCGCTCCCACAGCCCCCATCAAATCACAAACAGATCCATGAACCTGTGCACCGCCGTCGCTTCGAGCGCCTGCTGGTTCTTGCACAGCGTGAAAATCTCACTCACCCGCTGCCCGGCAAAACGGGTCGCCAGGTTGGCCTTGAACTTCTCCTCCAGCATCGGAATTCCTTCCGCCCGACGGCGGCGATGACCGATCGGGTACTCCACCACCACCTGTGCGGTGCTCGAACCATCGCTGAAGAACACCTGTACCCCATTGGCAATGGAACGCTTGTCGGCCTCCAGGTATTCACGGGTAAAGCGCGGCTCCTCGACGATCTCCATCTTCTCGCGCAGCCGGTCGATGAGCGGGTGGGCGGCGTGGAACTCATCCTCGTAGTGCTCGGCCACCAGATTGCCAAAGATCAGCGGCACGGCCGTCATGTACTGGATGCAGTGGTCGCGGTCGGCAGCATTGGCCAGCTTGCCGACCTTGGAGATGATGCGGATCGCCGACTCATGGGTGGTGATGACGATCCTGTCGATCTGCTCCAGGCGATCACGCACCTGCGGGTGCAGGGCCACCGCCGCCTCGCAGGCGGTCTGGGCGTGGAATTCGGCGGGAAAGCTGATCTTGAACAGCACGTTCTCCATCACATAGCTGGCGAACGGCTGGGGCAGGCTGAAGACTCGCTGGCTTTGGGGCTTGAGCGCCAGGTCCTTGTTGGTATGGCTGAACAGCACGTCGTAGAAGCCCCACTGCGGCGCACTCAGTACCCCGGGCACGCCCATCTCGCCGCGCAGGGCGATGTCCGCCAGGCGCACGCCGCGACTGGAGGCATCCCCCGCCGCCCAGGACTTGCGCGAGCCGGCATTGGGCGCATGACGGTAGGTGCGCAGCGCCTGACCGTCGACAAAGGCATGGGACAACGCCGACAGCAACTGCTCGCGGTTGGCCCCCATCAGCCGTGCGCACACAGCCGTGGACGCCACCTTGACCAGCAGCACATGGTCCAGGCCAACGCGGTTGAAGGAATTCTCCAGGGCGAGCACGCCCTGGATCTCGTGGGCCATGACCATGGCGTCGAGCACTGCACGCATGTTCAACGGCGCTTCGCCATTGGCCACGCGCTTTTGCGAGAGGTGGTCGGCCACCGCCAGGATGCCGCCGAGGTTGTCCGAGGGATGCCCCCACTCGGCGGCCAGCCAGGTGTCGTTGAAGTCGAGCCAACGGACGATACAACCGATGTCCCAGGCCGCCTTGACCGGGTCCAGGCGGTAGCTGGTGCCGGGCACCCGGGCGCCGAACGGCACCACCGTGCCCTCCACCAACGGTCCCAGGTGCTTGGTGCATTCGGGAAAGCGCAACGCCAGCAGGCCGCAGCCCAGGGTGTCCATCAGGCAGTTGCGCGCCGTGTCCAGCGCTTCCACCGAGTCGACCTGGTAGCCCAGGACATAGTCGGCGATGTCCTGCAGCACCCGGTCGTAGTCGGGGCGGTCGTTCAGATCAACGTTGGCACTCATTTCACATCCCTCTGTCGACAAGGTAAACAGAGAGCCGAGCGCCGCTACCGCTTAGAAGGCATCACCCGGCACCCGCACCCAACCTTCCATCAGTATGCGCGCACTGCGACTCATGATGGCCTTGGTCACGCTCCATTCGCCGTCCACCTGGCGGGCTTCGGCGCCAACGCGCAAGGTGCCGGAAGGGTGGCCGAAACGTACGGCACTGCGCTCGCCGCCACCGGCGGCCAGGTTGACCAGGGTGCCCGGCACCGCGGCTGCAGTACCGATGGCCACCGCCGCGGTACCCATCATGGCGTGGTGCAGCTTGCCCATGGACAGCGCGCGTACCAACAGATCAACGTCGGCGGCGCCCACGGTTTTACCGCTGGACGACTGATAGGTGGTCGGCGGCGCGACAAAGGCGACTTTCGGCGTGTGCTGGCGCTTGGCGGCTTCATCGACGTGGGCGATCAGGCCCATGCGCACGGCGCCGTGGGCACGGATGGTCTCGAAGCGGGCCAGGGCCTCGACATCGCCATTGATCGCATCCTGCAGTTCGGTGCCGGTGTAACCGATATCGGCGGCATTGACGAAGATGGTCGGGATGCCGGCGTTGATCATCGTCGCCTTGAGGGTGCCGACACCTGGCACCACCAGGTCGTCGACCAGGTTGCCGGTGGGGAACATCGAACCGCCCTCGCCGTCTTCGTCGGCCGCCGGATCCATGAATTCGAGCTGCACTTCGGCGGCCGGGAAGGTCACGCCGTCCAGTTCGAAGTCGCCGGTTTCCTGGACTTCGCCGTTGCTGATCGGCACGTGGGCGATGATGGTCTTGCCGATGTTGGCCTGCCAGATGCGCACGGTGGCGATGCCGTTTTCCGGCACCCGGCTGGCGTCGACCAGGCCGGCAGCAATGGCGAAGGAGCCGACCGCCGCCGAGAGGTTGCCGCAGTTGCCGCTCCAGTCGACGAAGGCCTTGTCGATCGACACCTGGCCGAACAGGTAGTCGACGTCGTGGTCGGCCTTGCCGCTGCGCGACAGGATCACGGTCTTGCTGGTGCTGGAGGTGGCGCCGCCCATGCCGTCGATCTGCTTGCCATAGGGATCGGGGCTGCCGATCACCCGCAGCAGCAGTGCATCACGGGCTGGCCCCGGGACCTGGGCGCGCTCGGGCAGGTCGTCCTGGCGGAAGAACACGCCTTTGCTGGTGCCGCCACGGATGTAGGTGGCGGGGATTCTAACTTGAGGTACATGAGCCATGTTGAGCTTGTCCTGTAATCGTGTAGGAGCGGGCTTGCCCTGCGATGGGGTAGCCAATCGCGGGGCAAGCCCGCTCCCACAGGGGGAGGTGTTGCCTGTGCCTCAGTGGATCAAACCGCCGCCGACTCGAGGAAGTCCTGGGCGAAGCGCTGCAGCACGCCGCCCGCTTCGTAGATCGAGACTTCTTCGGCAGTGTCCAGGCGGCAGGTCACCGGCACTTCGACGCGCTCGCCGGTGTGACGGGTGATCACCAGGGTCAGGGTCGCACGCGGGGTACGCTCGCCGATCACGTCGAAGGTCTCGGTGCCGTCGATCTCCAGGGTCTTGCGGTTGACGCCCGGCTTGAACTCCAGCGGCAGCACGCCCATGCCCACCAGGTTGGTGCGGTGGATACGCTCGAAACCTTCGGCGACGATGGCCTCGACACCCGCCAGGCGCACGCCCTTGGCCGCCCAGTCACGGGACGAGCCCTGGCCGTAGTCGGCACCGGCGACGATGATCAGCGGCTGCTTGCGATCCATGTAGGTCTCGATCGCTTCCCACATGCGGGTGACCTTGCCTTCCGGCTCGATCCGCGCCAGGGAACCCTGCTTGACCTTGCCGTTTTCCTGGACCATTTCGTTGAACAGTTTCGGGTTGGCGAAGGTGGCGCGCTGGGCGGTCAGGTGGTCGCCACGGTGGGTCGCGTAGGAGTTGAAGTCTTCCTCCGGCAGGCCCATTTTCGCCAGGTATTCACCGGCGGCGCTGTCGAGCATGATGGCGTTCGAGGGCGACAGGTGGTCGGTGGTGATGTTGTCCGGCAGCACCGCCAAAGGACGCATGCTCTTGAGCGTGCGCTCGCCGGCCAGGGCGCCTTCCCAGTACGGCGGACGGCGGATGTAGGTGCTCATCGGGCGCCAGTCGTACAGTGGCTCGACCTTCGGCCCAGTGTCTTCCTGGATGGCGAACATCGGGATGTAGACCTTGCGGAACTGCTCGGGCTTGACCGCTGCCTTGACCACCGCGTCGATCTCTTCGTCGCTCGGCCAGATGTCCTTGAGGCGGATTTCCTTGCCGTCGACCACGCCCAGTACATCCTTCTCGATGTCGAAGCGGATGGTGCCGGCAATGGCGTAGGCCACCACCAGCGGCGGCGAGGCCAGGAAGGCCTGCTTGGCGTAAGGGTGGATACGGCCGTCGAAGTTGCGGTTGCCCGACAGCACGGCGGTGGCGTACAGGTCGCGCTCGATGATTTCTTCCTGGATCTTCGGATCCAGGGCACCGGACATGCCGTTGCAGGTGGTGCAGGCGAAAGCGACGATACCGAAGCCCAGCTGCTCCAGCTCTTCGTTCAGGCCGGCGTCCTTGAGGTACAGCTCGACGGTCTTGGAACCCGGCGCCAGGGACGATTTGACCCACGGCTTGCGGGTCAGGCCCAGCTTGTTGGCGTTGCGCGCCAGGAGGCCCGCGGCGATCACGTTGCGCGGGTTGCTGGTGTTGGTGCAGCTGGTGATGGCAGCGATGATCACCGCGCCGTCAGGCATCAGCCCCGGCTCTTCCTGCCACTGCCCGGCGATGCCCTTGGCGGCCAGGTCGCTGGTGGCGACACGGGCGTGGGGGTTGGACGGACCGGCCATGTTGCGCACGACGCTGGACAGGTCGAAGCGCAGTACGCGCTCGTATTCGGCGTTGGCCAGGCTGTCGGACCACAGGCCGGCCTCCTTGGCGTAGGTTTCCACCAGCTTGACCTGCTGGTCTTCGCGGCCAGTGAGCTTGAGGTAGTCGATGGTCTGCTGGTCGATGGAGAACATCGCCGCGGTGGCGCCGTATTCAGGGGCCATGTTGGAGATGGTCGCACGGTCGCCCAGGGTCAGGGCACGGGCGCCTTCGCCGTAGAATTCCAGGTAGGCACCGACGACCTTTTCCTTGCGCAGGAACTCGGTCAGGGCCAGTACCACGTCAGTGGCGGTGATGCCCGGCTGCGGCTTGCCCGACAGCTCGACGCCGACGATTTCCGGCAGGCGCATCCAGGAGGCGCGGCCAAGCATGACGTTCTCGGCTTCCAGGCCGCCGACGCCGATGGCGATCACGCCCAGGGCATCGACATGCGGGGTGTGGCTGTCGGTGCCGACGCAGGTGTCCGGGTAGGCCACGCCACGGTCGTTGTGAATGACCGGCGACATCTTCTCCAGGTTGATCTGGTGCATGATGCCGTTGCCGGGCTGGATCACGTCGACGTTCTTGAACGCCTTCTTGGTCCAGTTGATGAAGTGGAAGCGGTCTTCGTTGCGACGGTCTTCGATGGCACGGTTCTTCTCGAACGCTTGCGGGTCGTAACCACCGCATTCGACGGCCAGGGAGTGGTCGACGATCAGTTGCACCGGCACCACCGGATTGACCTGGGCCGGGTCGCCGCCGCCGTCGGCAATGGCGTCACGCAGGCCGGCGAGGTCCACCAGCGCGGTCTGGCCGAGGATGTCGTGGCACACCACGCGAGCCGGGAACCAGGGGAAGTCGAGGTCGCGCTTGCGCTCGATCAACTGGCCAAGGGAATCGTTGAGGGTGGCCGGATCGCAGCGGCGCACCAGGTTTTCCGCCAGTACCCGCGAGGTGTAGGGCAGACGGTCATAGGCGCCGGGCTTGATGGCATCGACTGCCGCACGGGCGTCGAAATAATCCAGGCCAGTGCCCGGCAGGTTCTTGCGAAATTCAGTATTCATGGCACAGGGACTCAATCACGGTAAGGTCGGTGGCAGGCTTGCCTCCCTGGTAGGAGCGGGCTTGTCCCGCGATGCGATGCACCAGGCAGATCGCGATCGCGGGGCAAGCCCGCTCCCACAGGGTGGTCTCAGCGTTGCTCGATTGGCACGAACTTGCGCTGCTCGACGCCGGTGTACTCGGCGCTTGGACGGATGATGCGGTTGTTGGCGCGCTGTTCGAACACGTGGGCCGCCCAGCCGGTCAGGCGCGAGCAGACGAAGATCGGGGTGAACAGCTTGGTCGGGATGCCCATGAAGTGGTACGCCGAGGCATGGTAGAAGTCGGCGTTGGGGAACAGCTTCTTCTGCTCCCACATGGTCTTGTCGATGGCTTCGGAGACCGGGTACAGCACGGTATCGCCCACTTCATCGGCCAGCTGCTTCGACCAGCCCTTGATCACCTCGTTGCGCGGGTCGGACTCTTTGTAGATGGCATGGCCGAAGCCCATGATCTTGTCCTTGCGCTCGAGCATCTGCAGCAGCTCGGCCACCGCATCCTGCGGGCTCTGGAAGCGTTCGATCAGCTCCATCGCCGCTTCGTTGGCGCCACCGTGCAGCGGGCCGCGCAGCGAGCCGATGGCGGCGGTGATGCAGGAGTACAGGTCCGACAGGGTCGAGGCGCAGACCCGGGCAGTGAAGGTCGAGGCGTTGAACTCGTGCTCGGCGTAGAGGATCAGCGAGACGTTCATCACCTTGACGTGCAGCGCGCTCGGCTTCTTGCCATGCAGCAGGTGCAGGAAGTGGCCGCCGATGGTGTCTTCGTCGCTGGTGCACTCGATGCGCACGCCGTCATGGGTGAAGCGGTACCAGTAGCACATCACCGCCGGGAACAGCGCCAGCAGACGGTCGGTCTTGTCGCGCTGCTGCTCGAAGGTCAGCTCCGGCTCCAGGGTGCCGAGTACCGAGCAACCGGTACGCATCACGTCCATCGGGTGAGCGTCTGCCGGGATGCGCTCGAGCACTTCCTTCAGGGCCTGGGGCAGATCGCGCAGGGTCTTGAGCTTGGCCTTGTAGCTGGCCAGTTGAGCGGCAGTCGGCAACTCGCCGTACAGCAGCAGGTAGGCCACTTCTTCGAATTCGGCGCCAGCGGCCAGGTCACGGACGTCATAACCACGGTAGGTCAGGCCGGCACCGGCTTGTCCTACGGTCGACAGTGCGGTCTGCCCGGCCACTTGACCACGCAGGCCGGCACCACTGAGTACTTTTGCTTCGGCCATGTCTTTCTCCACTCTTGAATTTGTTATGGAATCTTCAGGCTAATCCTGGGTGACAGTGTCGGTTTCATCGCGGGGCAAGCCCGCTCCTACAGGCTGTGTGGGAGCGGGCTTGCCCCGCGACGGGGTCACTCACCCTTTCTTTTGCGCGAACAGGGCGTCCAGGCTTTGCTCGAACGCGTGGTAATTGATGGCCTCGTACAGCTCCATGCGGGTCTGCATGGTGTCGACGACGTTTTTCTGGGTGCCGTCGCGGCGCAGCGCGGTGTAGACATTCTCGGCCGCCTTGTTCATGGCGCGGAACGCCGACAGCGGGTAGAGCACCAGGGAAACGTCGACCGAAGCCAGTTCCTCGGTGGTGTACAGCGGGGTGGCACCGAATTCGGTGATGTTGGCCAGGATCGGCGCCTTCACCCGGTCGGCGAAGGTCTTGTACATGGCCAGCTCAGTGATGGCTTCCGGGAAGATCATGTCGGCACCGGCCTCGATGCACGCTGCAGCGCGGTCCAGGGCCGATTCCAGGCCTTCGACGGCCAGGGCGTCGGTACGCGCCATGATCACGAAGCTGTCGTCGGTACGGGCATCCACTGCCGCCTTGATGCGGTCGACCATCTCCTGCTGGGAGACGATTTCCTTGTTCGGACGGTGGCCGCAACGCTTGGCGCCGACCTGGTCCTCGATATGGATGGCCGCGGCGCCGAACTTGATCATCGACTTGACGGTACGGGCAACGTTGAAGGCCGAGGAACCGAAACCGGTGTCCACGTCCACCAGCAGCGGCAGGTCGCAGACGTCGGTGATGCGGCGCACGTCGGTCAGCACGTCATCCAGGCCGCTGATGCCCAGGTCCGGCAGGCCGAGGGAGCCGGCGGCTACACCGCCACCGGACAGGTAGATGGCCTTGAAACCGGCACGCTTGGCCAGCAGCGCATGGTTGGCGTTGATCGCACCGACAACCTGCAGCGGGTGTTCGGCGGCGACGGCATCGCGAAAGCGCTGGCCTGGACTGTTTTTCTGACTCATGACTCACCTCGTGGGCTGGCAGCGTCCTGGTAATGACGCTCGACATTACGTTTGGAAGCGCCGATGTGACGGCGCATCAAGAGCTCGGCCAGCTCGCCGTCACGGTCGGCGATGGCATCGAGAATCCGGTGGTGTTCGGCGAACGCCTGGCGTGGCCGGTTGGGTGTGGCGGAAAACTGGATGCGGTACATGCGCACCAGTTGATACAGCTCACCGCACAGCATCTGCACCAGGGTGCGGTTGCCGCTGCCCTGGATGATCCGGTAATGGAAGTCGAAATCGCCTTCCTGCTGGTAGTAGCCAAGGCCGGCCTGGAACGTGGCGTCGCGCTCGTGGGTATCGAGGACCCGGCGCAGCTCGTCGATCTCGGCTACGCTCATACGCTCGGCAGCCAGGCGACAGGCCATGCCTTCGAGGGATTCGCGGATCTCGTAGAGTTCGATCAGCTCGGCATGGCTGAGCGACACCACCCGCGCCCCGACATGGGGCACGCGCACCAGCAGGCGCTGGCCTTCCAGGCGATGGATCGCCTCGCGCAGCGGGCCGCGGCTGATGCCGTAGGTGCGCGCCAGCTCAGGCTCGGAGATCTTGCTGCCCGGGGCGATCTCACCCTTGACGATGGCGGCCTGGATACGGCGGAAGACGTTTTCCGAGAGGGTTTCCGAATCCTCGGCTACCGCGCTGGGGGCTTGGGCTGTGTCCAGCATATTGTCGACACCTCATAAATCGATAGGGCCAAAACTAGCCAAATTCGAAAGCGAAGTCAAAGACAACATGGATATTGTCGACAATCGTCTAAGAACGAACTTCACCACCTGTAGTGTTGTCTGAGTGCAGCACGCTGGCGCCCCGACATCAGCGTGATAGAATGCCGCGCCTCCCCACGGGGCACGAATAGTGTGTCTGTCATCAAATTGTGCTGGTGGCCGATCATCGAGGACGCCTGCGCAGCACTGCCAGTGGCCTTGACCCGAACATTGCACAGCACCGCGCCAGGATTTATGAGACTTACGCCCCTTCTACTGTTGCTCAGCCTTTGTATGTTGCCTGCCCTGGGCCAGGCCGCGGAAAAGACCGTCTACGGCCTTAACGAATACGCCCGCCTCGCCGATATCGACCTGGAGGTCGCCGCCAAGCTCGACACCGGGGCCAAGACCGCCTCGCTCAGTGCCCGCGACATCAAGCGCTTCAAGCGCAACGGCGAGTCCTGGGTGCGCTTCTACCTGGCGATTGACGCCGCCCACGCGCATCCGATAGAACGACCCCTGGCCCGTGTCAGCAAGATCAAGCGACGCGCCGGCGATTACAATCCTGACGAAGGCAAGGCCTATACCGCCCGTCCGGTGATCGAAATGAATATCTGCATGGGTACGGCCAAACGCGTCATCGAAGTGAACCTGACCGACCGCAGCGCGTTCCAGTACCCGCTGCTGATCGGCTCCGAGGCGCTCAAGCACTTCGATGCACTGGTCGACCCAAGCCTTAAATACGCGGCCGGCAAGCCTGCCTGCGCCCCTGACGCTCCCACCGCAGAGTAATCCCGATGCGCTCTCTTACCCTTCATCTGAAAGTCCTGATCACCGTACTGGTGCTTCTAGGCATTCTGATCACGGCTTATCAGATCTTCTTCCTCGGCATCCCGGTGACCGAGGACGAGACCGATGACCTGTGGAACATCGACGCCAAGGTCGAGTTCGTCGCCAACCCCAAGGACCCGGTCAAGGTGCAGATGTTCGTGCCGCCGTTGAACCGTGACTATGTCAGCCTCAACGAGAGCTTCATCTCCAACAACTACGGGGTCAGCGTCAACCGCGTCGACGGCAACCGCAAGGTGACCTGGTCGGCCCGCCGCGCCAGCGGCAACCAGACCCTGTACTACCGCCTGGTCCTGACCAAGCGCTACAGCACCGAAAAAGCCAAGATCAAGGGCCCGACCTTCCGCGACAGCCTGGCTGTGGAAGGCCCGGAGAAGATCGCCGCCGAAGCCCTGATGGCGCCTATCCGCCAGCACTCGGCCGACGTCGAGACCTTTGTCGGCGAGACCATCAAGCGGGTCAACAACCTCAACGACGACAACGTCAAGCTGCTGCTGGCCGGTGATCCGTCGACGATGAACAAGGCCAAGATCATCGACCTGCTGCTGTCCATCGCCCACGTACCGATCGAGAAAGTCCACACCATCCGCCTGGTCGCCGACCAGCCGCAAACCCCTGAACTGTGGCTGCGCAGCTTCAACGGCACCGACTGGCTGTACTTCAACCCGGATACCGGCGAACAGGGCCTGCCGGCGGACCGCCTGCTGTGGTGGACCGGTGACGACAACCTGATCACCGTCGATGGCGGCAAGAAAGCTGCCGTCAGCTTCAGCCTCAACAACAGCGAGATGAACGCCATCCGCCTGGCCAAGCTGACCGACGAGAACACCGACGCCGACTTCCTCGAATACTCGCTCTACGGCCTGCCGCTGCAGACCCAGCAGACCTTCATGATCATGGTGATGATCCCGATCGGCGTGCTGGTGATCCTGGTGCTGCGCAACCTGATCGGCATCCAGACCCTGGGTACCTTCACCCCGGTGCTGATCGCCCTGGCCTTCCGCGAGACCCAGCTGGGCTTCGGTATCATCCTGTTCACCGTGATCACGGCGCTGGGCCTGTCGCTACGCTCCTACCTGGAGCACCTGAAGCTGCAGATGCTGCCGCGCCTGTCGGTGGTGCTGACCTTCGTGGTGGTACTGATCGCCGCCATCAGCCTGTTCAGCCACAAACTGGGCCTGGAACGCGGCCTGTCGGTAGCGCTGTTCCCGATGGTGATCCTGACCATGACCATCGAACGCCTGTCGATCACCTGGGAAGAGCGTGGCGGTGGCCATGCCATGAAGGTCGCCATCGGCACCCTGTTCGCCGCTTCCCTGGCGCACCTGCTGATGAGCGTGCCGGAGCTGGTGTACTTCGTCTTCACCTTCCCGGCGGTATTGCTGATCCTGGTGGGCTTCATGCTGGCGATGGGTCGCTACCGCGGCTACCGCCTGACGGAGCTGGTACGTTTCAAGGCTTTCGTGAAGGCTGACGCCTGATGATCGGACTCTGGAAAACCTGGAAAGCCCTGGAGGCCCGGGGCATCATGGGTATCAACCGGCGCAATGCGGACTACGTCCTCAAGTACAACAAGCGCCACCTGTACCCGATCGTCGATGACAAGATCATCACCAAGGAGCGTGCCATCAAGGCCGGCATTCACGTGCCGGAAATGTACGGGATCATCTCCACCGAGAAAGAAATCGACAAGCTGGGCGAGATCATCGGCGGGCGCAACGACTTCGTCGTCAAGCCCGCCCAGGGTGCCGGCGGTGACGGCATCCTGGTGGTCGCCGACCGCTTCGAGGACCGTTACCGCACGGTCTCGGGCAAGATCATCAGCCACGAGGAAATCGAGCACCAGATCTCCAGCATCCTCACCGGCCTGTACTCCCTGGGCGGTCACCGCGACCGCGCGCTGATCGAATACCGGGTCACCCCCGACCAGATCTTCAAGAGCATCAGCTACGAGGGCGTGCCGGACATCCGCATCATCGTGCTGATGGGCTACCCGGTGATGGCCATGCTGCGCCTGCCGACCCGCCAGTCGGGCGGCAAGGCCAACCTGCACCAGGGCGCCATCGGCGTGGGTGTGGACCTCGCCACCGGCGTGACCCTGCGCGGCACCTGGCTGAACAACATCATCAGCAAGCACCCGGACACCACCAACGCGGTGGACGGCGTGCAACTGCCCAACTGGGACGGTTTCATGAAGCTGGCCGCCGGCTGCTACGAGCTGTGCGGGCTGGGCTACATCGGCGTCGACATGGTCCTGGACCAGGACAAGGGCCCGTTGATCCTCGAGCTCAACGCCCGCCCGGGCCTGAACATCCAGATCGCCAACGACTGCGGCCTGACCAAACGCACCCACGCCATCGAGGCGCACCTGGAGCAACTGGCCAAGGACGGCGTCAAGGAAAGCGTCGAGCAGCGCGTTCGCTTCGCCCAGGAGCTGTTCGGCCACGTGCCGTCCAACTGAAGGCAAACAGCCTGTCCGCGTCAGCCAACCCTGGCTGGCGCGGGCCGGGCACCCAAGGTCGTAGTCAAGGCTAGGAGCATTTCCTACAGCGGATTACAATCGCCTCCCCCGCATCCATAGCTGTTTACTTGCATGCCGACCTGTACGCTCCACCCCCTGCCCTACCAGGCCAATCCCGCCGTCTATTTCGCGCATATCCGCCAGGCGCCCGGCGCCGTGCTGCTCGACAGCGCCCGACCGACCGCCGAGCGCGGCCGCTTCGACCTGCAAAGCGCCTGGCCGCTAGAGACCCTTGCGCCCGACGCTGGCGAAGACGGCCAGGCCTACCTGCAGCGCCTGCGTGCAAGCCTTGGGCAACTGGGTCGGGCAAGCCTGCCGGACGGCGTCGAGCTGCCATTTGCCGGCGGCCTGATCGGCTACCTGAGCTACGACTTCGGCCGTCGCCTGGAGCAACTGCCCAGCCTTGCGGTCGACGACCTGGGCCTGGCCGACGCAAACCTCGGGCTCTATGCCTGGGCGCTGATCAGCGACCACCTGCTGCAACGCACGCACCTGCTGTTTCACCCAAGCCTGGCCGAGGCCGAACGTCAGCGCCTGATCGCCCTGTTCGAAGCGCCCGCCCCGGCCTGCGAGGCACAGTTCTCCCTGCGGGCGCCCATGCGTGGCGACATCAGCGCCGAGGACTATCACCTGGCCTTCGAACGCGTGCAGCAGTACATCCATGCCGGTGACTGCTACCAGATCAATCTCACCCAGCGTTTTCGCGCGCCGTGCCAGGGCGACCCGTGGCACGCCTACCAGGCCTTGCGCCAAGCCTGCCCGACACCGTTCTCGGGCTTTCAGCTGCTGACCGACGGCAGCGCCCTGCTGAGCTTCTCCCCGGAGCGTTTCATCCAGGTCAGCCAGGGCCAGGTGGAAACCCGGCCGATCAAGGGCACCCGCCCACGCAGCGCCGACCCTGAGACCGACGAGCGCAATGGCGCCGAACTGCTGAGCAGCGCCAAGGACCGCGCGGAAAACCTGATGATCGTCGACCTGCTGCGCAACGACCTGGGACGCACGTGCGAGATCGGCTCGGTGAAGGTGCCGGAGCTGTTCAGCCTGGAGAGCTACCCCAATGTGCATCACCTGGTCAGCAGCGTCACCGGCCGCCTGGCTGCCGGCAAGGACGCCCTGGACCTGATTGCCGGCAGCTTCCCCGGCGGTTCGATCACCGGCGCCCCGAAGATCCGCGCGATGCAAATCATCGACGAACTGGAACCCAGTCGCCGGGCGCTGTACTGCGGGTCGCTGCTGTATGTGGACGTGCGCGGCGAGATGGACAGCTCCATCGCCATTCGCAGCTTGCTGGTCAAGGATGGGCAGGTGTGCTGCTGGGGTGGCGGCGCGGTGGTGGCTGACTCGGACTGGCAGGCGGAGTACGAGGAGTCGATCACCAAGGTCAAGGTGCTGCTCGAGACCTTGCAGGGCCTCTGAAAAGCATCGCCGGCTACGCCGGCTCCCACAGTGGAGTAATTGTGGGAGCTGGCGTAGCCAGCGATTGGGGCGCTTACAGGCTCAGCGAACGGTTCGACGCCTTGATGAATTCCTTCTTCAACGCTTCGAAATCATGCACCGCCGGGAACTGCGGGAATTCGCGGATCACGTTCTCCGGCGCATGGAACAGGATCCCGGCATCCGCTTCGCCGAGCATGGTGGTGTCATTGTACGAATCACCGGCCGCGATCACCCGGTAGTACAGGCTCTTGAACGCCAGCACCGATTGACGCTTGGGGTCTTTCTGACGCAGCTGGTAGCCGGTCACCCGGTCGCTCTCGTCGGTGATCAGGCGGTGGCAGAGCAAGGTCGGGAAGCCCAGCTGGCGCATCAGCGGCTGGGAGAACTCGTAGAAGGTGTCGGAGAGGATCACCACCTGGAAGCGTTCGCGCAGCCAGTCGACGAATTCAATGGCGCCGTCCAGCGGCTTGAGCGTGGCGATCACCGCCTGGATATCGGAAAGCTTCAGCCCATGCTCATCGAGAATGCGCAGGCGCTGCTTCATCAGCACGTCGTAATCGGGAATGTCACGGGTAGTGGCCCGCAAGGATTCGATTCCGGTTTTTTCCGCGAAGGCGATCCAGATCTCCGGGACCAGCACGCCTTCCAGGTCGAGACAGGCAATTTCCACAGCACACTCCTCGAACAACGCCAAAAATGGGAAGCCGCACTCTACATGCGCGGCGTCGACCCGGGCAATTTTTGTTAAGATCGGGGTATTACGAGCGCCAAGCGCCATTCAATGACCGGAAGCCGCCTGATGAGCCAACCCTTCGACGTCGCCGCCCTGGCCGCGACCTATGCCAACAAGTCCCCGCAGGACATCCTCAAGCTCGCCTTCGAGCACTTTGGCGATGACCTGTGGATTTCCTTCAGCGGCGCCGAAGACGTGGTGCTGGTGGACATGGCCTGGAAGCTGAACAAGAACGTCAAGGTGTTCAGCCTCGACACCGGTCGCCTGCACCCGGAGACCTACCGTTTCATCGACCAGGTGCGCGAACACTACAACCTGCCGATCGAGATCCTCTCCCCCGATCGCAGCAAGCTCGACCCCTTCGTCAAGGAAAAGGGCCTGTTCAGCTTCTACAAGGACGGCCACGGCGAATGCTGCGGCATCCGCAAGATCGAGCCGCTGCGCCGCAAGCTGAGCACCGTCAGCGCCTGGGCCACCGGCCAGCGCCGCGACCAGAGCCCGGGCACCCGCAGCCAGGTGGCGGCCCTGGAGATCGACAGCGCCTTCTCCACCCCCGAGCGCACCCTGTACAAATTCAACCCGCTGGCACAGATGACCAGCGAGGAAGTCTGGGGCTACATCCGCATGCTCGAGTTGCCCTACAACAGCCTGCACGAGCGCGGCTTCATCAGCATCGGCTGCGAACCCTGCACCCGCCCTGTGCTGCCCAACCAGCACGAGCGCGAGGGCCGCTGGTGGTGGGAAGAGTCGACCCAGAAGGAATGCGGGCTGCACGCCGGCAACCTGATTACCAAGGGCTGAAATCCAGCCATGAAAAAACCGGCCTGGAGCCGGTTTTTTTATCGCTGCCGCCTGGATCAGTGCACCGGCAGTTCGACGCCTTCGAACAGCTCTTCAAGCTCTTGCTTGTTGTGGCACTGGATGGCCTTGGCCATCACTTCGCGGGTCAGGTGCGGGGCGAACTTCTCGATAAAGTCGCACATGAAACCACGCAGGAAGGTGCCACGGCGGAAGCCGATCTTGGTCACGCTGGACTCGAACAGCTCGCTGGCATCGAGCACCACCAGGTCGCTGTCGAGCTTGGTGTCGACCGCCATCTTGGCCACGATGCCCACACCCAGGCCCAGGCGCACGTAGGTCTTGATCACGTCGGCGTCGGCGGCGGTGAACACCACTTTCGGGGTCAGGCCGCGGTGGCTGAAGGCCTCGTCGAGCTTGGAGCGGCCGGTGAAACCGAACACGTAGGTGACGATCGGGTATTCGGCCAGGGCTTCGAGGGTGAGCTTGGGCAGCTTGGTCAGCGGATGGCCTTGCGGTACCACCACGCAACGGTTCCAGCGGTAGCACGGCATCATCACCAGGTCACCGAACAGCTCCAGGGCTTCGGTGGCGATGGCGAAATCCACGGTGCCGTCAGCGGCCATTTCGGCGATCTGCATGGGCGAGCCCTGGTGCATGTGCAGGGCCACTTCCGGGTATTGCTTGATAAAGCTGCTGATCACCGGCGGCAGGGCATAACGCGCCTGGGTGTGGGTGGTGGCGATCGACAGGGTGCCCTTCTTCTCGTTGGAGAACTCCTGGGCGATCTGCTTGATGCTCTCGACCTTGCGCAGGATCTCGCCGGCGGTGGTGATGATCCGCTCGCCCGCCGGGGTCACCCGGGTCAGGTGCTTGCCGCTGCGGGCGAACACTTCCACGCCCAGTTCGTCTTCGAGCAGGCGGATCTGTTTACTGATGCCCGGCTGGGACGTATACAGGCTCTGCGCTGTCGCGGAGACGTTGAGGTCGTGGTGCGCCACTTCCCAGATGTAGCGCAATTGTTGAAGCTTCATAGGTATCCCTCAAATCAGCGGGGGCGTCACCGGCAGCAGCGACGATTTATAACTATATTAGTGGTTTGAAGAATAAATCTAGAACTATTTTGGCAGTGTAATCGGAAATCCCCCACATCGCTCACTCAGGCCCTCCTACGCCCCAGGTGTTGGGCCAGCGGCACCATGTACACCGGCACCGGCGACAGTTGCAGCAGGCGCACTGCCGTGCGGCCGATGGGAATATCCACGCCCGCCCCCTGGCTGTGGCTGCCGAAGATCAGCAGGTCGACACTCAGGCGCTGGGCCTGTTCCAGAATCACCTGGGCCGGGTCGCCCTGGCGCACGCGCACCGCCTTGATCAGGGCAAGGTCCGCCTCCTCACCCAATTCGTCACGAAAGTTTTCCAGGACCCGTTGCTCGATATTGGCCATGACCGTGTTGACCCCCTGGCTGTGCAACTGGTCCAGGGTCTGCTCATCCAGATAGCTTTGCAGCAGCGACTCGGCGAACTGCCCCATGGGCTCGACGGCATGAATCACATAAAGCTCCGCACCGAAGGTGCGCGCCAGGGCCAGCGCGTGCTGCATGACATAAGGCGCATACACACCGAGGTCGGTGGCATAGAGCATGGAGCGGATCATTCGACCTCCTTGACTGCCGCCTGGGCAGCGCAAGCTTCAGCTTAGCAGCGTGCAGGTGATGCGCGGTTCCGTCCGGCGCCCGGCACCGGCTGCCTAGCCCGGGGCCGGCTCGTTGCTGATGCCATGGGGCACATGGCCCGTGGCGACCACACTGCGCGCCCGCTCGCAATGACCGACCTGGTCGTCGAAAAACACGTCGGCGGCGAAGGCTTCGAGGAACGCCGACTTGTCCAGGCCGCCAAGGAACAGCGACTCATCCAGGCGCACGTCCCACTCGCGCAAGGTGCGGATCACCCGCTCGTGGGCCGGCGCCGAACGTGCCGTGACCAGGGCCGTGCGGATCGGGCAGGCGCCGCCTGGAAACTCTTTCTGCAACTGGTTGAGCGCAGCCAGGAACGGCTTGAACGGGCCGCCGTGCAGTGGCTCGCGCGCCGACAGGCGCTCGCTGGCCTGGAAGGCTTCGAGCCCGCCCGACTGGTAGACCCGCTCGGATGCATCGGAAAACAGCACCGCATCACCGTCGAAGGCGATCCGCAACTCATCGCTGGCCTCGCGCCGCGCCCCGCCGGAGAGGATGGTCGCGGCGGCGAAGCCGGCATCCAGGGCACTGCGCACGTCATCGGCATCGGTGGACAGGAACAGGTGGCAACCGAAGGCCGCCAGGTACGGATAAGGGCTGCGCCCACCGACAAAGGCGGCGCGGTAGATACCCAGCCCGTGCTGCTCGATGGAGTTGAACACCCGCAGGCCGGTGTCGGCACTGTTGCGCGAAACCAGCACCACCTCGACCCGGGGCTGGCCGAGGTGGGCATTGAGACCCAGAAGCTTCTGCACCAGCGCGAAGGTATCTCCAGGATCGAGCACTTCGTCCTCGTGCTCGATCTGGTACTGGCGATAGGCTTCGACCCCTTGCGCCAGGTAGATCCGATGGCTCTCGCTGAGGTCGAACAGCGCCCGGGAGGAGATGGCGACGACCAGCTTGTCGCCCAGGTTCTTGCTCATGTGAATACGGGCCTCACGTATTGGACGGTAGGAGCGGGCTTGTCCCGCGATGCGATATGACTGACACACTGCCATCGCGGGGCAAGCCCGCTCCCACCTGGCGGCAGCGGTTACTGCACCTGTTTCAGGTTACTCCGGTCGATAAACCCCAAGGCCCGGTACAGCGCCTCGATACGCGGCAAGCTGCATCCGGCCTCGCGCGCCCGGGCCAGGGGCTCGGCATAGATCACTTCCAGCTCCAGCGGCCGGCGATGGGCAAAGTCGTGGTACATGCTCGGCCAGTAGTCCGGCATCTTTTCGGTGACCGCGAACAGATGCTCAGCATAGCCCTGGGGCAACTCATGGCCACAGGCATTCGCCCCTTGCACCACCTCGGCCATCAGCGCCTGGATCAGTTCACGGCTGTCCGGGTCGGCCATCAGCGGCGTGGTGCTGGCCTTGAGCAGCACCGATAGACCGTTGTATGGCACGTTCCACACCAGTTTCTGCCAGCGCGCATGGTCCAGGTTGGCCATGGCCTGGGAGTCGATACCGGCCGCGCGGAACAGCTCGGCCCCGGCCTCGGCAATTGCCTGGCGCGCCGTTGCATCCAGCGCCGGACCGCTGTGATAGCCCAGGTTCACCGCCCCCAGCGCCTGGTGGCGGATCACCCCCGGCGCCTCGCGGTTGACACAGATGAAGCACAGGCCGCCCAGCAGGTGCAGGTTGTCAGGCAGCAAGGGGCGCAATTGCTCTTCCACACCCAGGCCGTTCTGCAACAACACGACCTTGCCATCAGCGGCAGCGACCCTGGCGATCAACGGCGCAAGCGCCGCATTGCTGGTGGTCTTGGCACCTACCAGCAACCAGTCGCAGGTCGGCATGTCGGCGGCATCGGCATAGGCCTGCACCGGCATCTGCAGGGTGCCATGCAACGCACTGTCGATCCGCAAGCCCTGGGCATTGACCGCATCGAACTCGCTGCGCAGGAGAAAGTGCACATCGAACCCGGCCCTGGCCAGCATCAGGCCGTAAAAGCCGCCGATGGCGCCGGTGCCGATGATGCCGATACGCGGCTTGCTCGTGTTCATCCCGCCCTCCTCTTATTGTTCACTTTTTATTCAATTATTTTTCACGCAAATCAAACGCTTTATCCAGCTTCACTATACTGAGGCGAACAAGGTCAAAAAAACGACACGGAGTCGAACATGCGTGGCTTTCTGCCTCACCCGGACGATGTACCGGTCGAACTGGCCCTGCGCCCGTCGCCCAGCCTGTTTCGCCAGCGCCTGCACACTATCAGCCTGGGCGGTATCGCCTGCAACCATCCGCGCGCCTATCGCCGTGGCATGGCCGTGGAAATGATCATCCCCTCCCTGGGCGACAGCGCACGTTACCCCGGTTACGTGGCCTGGTGCCAGAAGCAGCAGGACGGCTACCGGGTCGGCATCGCCTTCATCGACGAGCAGGCGCTGTTTGGCGCGCGAATGAGCGAACAGGTGTGCCAGATCCAGCACCTGTATCAGCAGCAGGCACTCGGCGACAGCACCCCTACCGACCTCGAGGCGCTCGCCCAGCAGTGGGTCAGCCTGCACGCCGGTGAGTTCTCCGAAGCCAGCCTTGAGGCCAGCCATACCCGCCAGATCCTCGTTTAACGACAAAAACCCCGTCCCTGCGGGCTCTGCCCATTGTCGAGCCACGGTGTAACGCGCTAAGGTTCTGCTCCCCGCTGCGTACAATCTTGCTGCTCCGCCGCACGGGGATCGCTGGCGGCCGGCACCCGTGACCTGACGAGTAACACGATGGCTGATTTACCGATCGATGACCTTAACGTTGCCTCCAACGAGACCTTGATCACCCCTGATCAGCTCAAGAAGGAAATTCCCCTGAGCGCTACCGCGCTCAAGACCGTGACTGCGGGCCGCGAAGTGGTTCGCAATATCCTCGACGGCAAGGACCACCGCCTGTTCGTGGTGATCGGCCCCTGCTCGATCCACGACATCAAGGCCGCCCATGAATATGCCCAGCGCCTCAAGGCCCTGGCCGCCGAAGTGTCCGACACCCTGTACCTGGTCATGCGCGTGTACTTCGAGAAGCCGCGCACCACGGTCGGCTGGAAAGGCCTGATCAACGACCCGTACCTGGACGACTCGTTCAAGATCCAGGACGGCCTGCACATTGGTCGCCAGCTGCTGCTGGACCTGGCAGAAATGGGCCTGCCCACCGCCACTGAAGCCCTCGACCCGATTTCCCCGCAGTACCTGCAGGACCTGATCAGCTGGTCGGCCATCGGCGCCCGCACCACCGAATCCCAGACCCACCGCGAAATGGCCTCGGGCCTGTCGTCGGCGGTAGGCTTCAAGAATGGCACCGACGGTGGCCTGACGGTTGCGATCAACGCCCTGCAGTCGGTCTCCAGCCCGCACCGCTTCCTGGGTATCAACCAGGAAGGTGGCGTGTCCATCGTCACCACCAAGGGCAACGCCTACGGCCACGTGGTGCTGCGTGGCGGCAACGGCAAGCCCAACTATGACTCGGTCAGCGTCGCCCTGTGCGAACAGGCCCTGGTCAAGGCGAAGATCAAGCCGAACATCATGGTCGACTGCAGCCACGCCAACTCCAACAAGGACCCGGCCCTGCAACCGCTGGTGATGGAGAACGTCGCCAACCAGATCCTCGAAGGCAACCAGTCGATCATCGGCCTGATGGTCGAAAGCCACCTGAACTGGGGCTGCCAGGCCATTCCGAAGAACCTTGACGACCTGCAGTACGGTGTATCGATCACCGACGCCTGCATCGACTGGGAAGCCACCGAGAAGACCCTGCGCAGCATGCACGCCAAGCTCAAGGACGTGTTGCCCAACCGCAACCGCGCCTGACGGGCGAACGAAAGTGGGAGCGGGCTTGCCCCGCGATGCGATGTCAATGACACAACGCAATCGCGGGTCAAGCCCGCTCCCACAATTGTCTGGCGAATTACAGTGAAGTACTGCTTGCCCTTCGCGATTCTCAGGCCTTGGTGGAGTGCCGCTGCTGGCGCTCCATGTAACGTTCCACGTACGAGCATGACGGAATCACGGTGTAGCCCATGTCTTCTGCGTACTGCAGCGCCTTCTCGGTCAGCGCCGCGGCAATACCCCGGCCCCGCAACGCATTGGGAACAAAGGTGCGGTAGATATCCAGGGTCTGCTTACCCAGGTCCATGTAGGTCAGGTAAGCACGATGACCGTCCACACTGGTCTCGAATTGGTGACCGGCCTGGTCATGGTGGATGGACAACGCCTCGCTCATCACTACTCCTCGCGGGTCTTATCATCAGACCCCTACCTTACCGATGTTTGTCCGGCGAAGGAACCTCTACGCCACCCCGTGCCCGTTTGGACAGCAAGAATTGCAGGGGCGTTCTCTGGCCATTGAGCACGTACAAATAGTAGGCGCCCCTGGCCCGGATACTCAAGGCGACTGGTCGCAAAAATTCGCGCACTTGCAGCGTGCGAACCAGGTGCCGGGCGCAGGCCAGATCTGTCACCGGATGTTCTAGTGCTATGACGCCAGACGACACTTCAAGTCACTATTAGTTCAACAAAAAACAAGTTTGCTACACTAATTCAGGCCCGTACAGGAAACGCCCTCAGGGTTTCCCTGAAACCTCGGTGGCGAATCCAGCGCAAGCGCATTTTTTTGCAGTTCTTGCGCTCTGTCAGTTTACTTACTACAAGTAATGGGTACTATGTACGCCGGCCAGTTTCTCTTTCTTGAGAGATGGCTATTTAATAGAAAGTCCTTGAAGGGGAACACGATGAACAACGTTCTGAAATTTTCTGCTCTGGCTCTGGCCGCAGTTCTGGCTACCGGTTGCAGCAGCGTATCGAAAGAAACCGAAGCTCGCCTGACCGCTACCGAAGACGCAGCTGCTCGTGCACAAGCTCGCGCTGACGAAGCCTACCGCAAAGCTGACGACGCTCTGGCTGCAGCTCAAAAAGCTCAACAGACCGCCGACGAAGCTAACGAGCGCGCTCTGCGTATGCTGGACAAAGCTAGCCGCAAGTAATTATCCCTCGGGATTTTTATTTGGAGCCGACCCACTTGTGGGTCGGCTTTTTTATTGCCCCTTCACAGACCTTGGGTGTTGAGGCCATGCGCTTATCCGTTCAATGCGGCGACGCTGCCGACCCCTTCCGCCTTTACGGCGGCCTACTTTTCTCTTGGGAAAAGTAGGCAAAACCGCTTGCTCCTGCATCCGGCCCTGCGCTGCGCTCCGGGTCCCCTCGCTACGGCGCCCTCCGGGGCCACGCGGCCTACGACTTGCTTCGCCAAGTCTACGGCTCGCGTTCTTCGGCTGACGCCGAAGGTGCTGCGCACGGCCCCTACAGGCACCTCCGCTCAGCCTCCTGAAGTCGCGTTCTGCGGCGCCTGTAACAACGCGCATGAGGAGCAAGGGTAGGAGCGGGCTTGCCCCGCGATGACGTCAGCCAGGCTGCGCCAAATTCTGATTTCGAAGATGCGCCCGTGCAGGCGCCACCCGTAACTTCGCGACTTCAGGAGGCCGAGCGTAGGTGTCTGGAAGGGGCAGGTGCGCAGCACCCTTCGGCGTAGCCGAAGTCGCGAGCCGTAGACTTGGCGAAGCAAGTCGTAGGCCGCGAAGCCCCGGGAAGACACCGTAGCGAGGGGACCCGAAGCGCAGCGTAGGGCCGGATGCAGGAGCGAGCGGTTTTGGTTCCTTTTGCCAAGACAAAAGGGACCCGCCGTAAGGGCGGAAGGGGCCAGCAGCGTCGCTACACCGAATGGATAAGCGCGCAATCTCAACACCCAAACCCTAGGTTCATAGCCCCCTGGATTGCGCGAAGAGCTATTGCCCCGGGAAAGGTAACCGCCAGAAACGACGAGGCCTGCACAATGGCAGGCCTCGGGTGCAGCAGTGCAGGGGTTACTGCAGGTCCAGCGGTACGCTCGAGACCATCGGCTGCTGGGCTGTGACAGGCACAGCGATTTCCACCGGCATGCCGTCTTCGGCGGCGATCACATCACGCACCATGTCCCAGTTCATGCGCATGTTGTTGGCCAGGTCTTCGCGCTTGAGCATGGCGTTGATTACCGCGGTGTGCTTGTCGACCACCGACGGATCGCCCTTGTCGTTGAGCGGCGTGTGCGCCTCCAGGTAGACCTTGCCGGCGCTGAGACCGAACTTGTACGGCTCGTTGATGATGCGCACCGAGACACCGACCGGAGCCATCTTGGCCAGCTCCAGCACGTTGTTGTTGAACATGCGGAAGCAGCCGTGGCTGGTGCGCATGCCGATGCCGAACTTCTTGTTCGAGCCGTGGATCAGGTAGCCCGGCACGCCCAGGGTGAACTTGAACGGCCCCAGCGGGTTGTCCGGCCCTGCCGGTACCACGGCGGGCAGGATGTCGCCGTCTGCGGCGTGTTCCTTGCGGATCGAGGCCGGTGGCGTCCAGGTCGGGTTCGGCGTCTTGGCCGTGACCTTGGTGTTGGCGATCGGCGAACCCCAGCCTTCACGGCCGATGCCCAGCGGGTAGGTGTGCACCACGTTCTGCCCTTTCGGGTAGTAGTACATGCGGTACTCGGCCAGGTTGATGACAATGCCTTCGCGCGGACCCGGCGGCAGGATGAAGCGGGTCGGCAGGATGATCTCGGTGCCGGCGCCGGGCAGCCAAGGGTCGACGCCGGGGTTGGCGGCGATCATTTCCAGGTAGCCCAGGTCGTTGGCGGTGCCGATATCGGCGAAGGTATCTTCGTACTTGGCCTTGATCACCTGGACCTGGCCAATGACGTCTTCACCAGGCGGTGGCAGGGGAAACTCCAGCGCAGCAGCAGGCCCTGCCGCCAGCAGGGCGGCCAGGGACAGGCAACGGGTGACGGCGGGAAAGCGCGGCAACATCCGGGAAATCCTTCGCTAATTCAGTGAGGTCAAGAAGACGATTGTACACCGATACCAGCACAATCGGGAGTGATCCGGACCAGCGAAGGCGTTACAGGGGATGAAAGGCTATGTCGCCAGTTGCAGCTCCGGCCACACTGGCCGGGTGCCACGGCGCTGGGCGTCGAGAATGGCCCGGCACAGCGCGCACAGGCGGCGGTCGCGGTAGATACCGCGTTCAACCATCGACCAGCGCGGCTGCGCCGGCAGCAAGGTGCCACACAGGGTGCGGTCGGCCGAGCCACCCAGTTCGAGCTGGCGGGCCACCAGATGGACGCGGATCTCCTGGCAGGCGAACAGGTCAAGCTGTTCGTCAGGCTCGATCAATTGATAGGCATACAGGGACCAGGCGGGACGCGGCATCGGGGGCTCCAAATCGGGGGCGCAACATTAGCCGAAAGCCGGTCACTATAAAAGCGTCAAAGCAGCGGTTTTAGTTGCGGCCAGGCATTTTCCAGCAACCTTTGCTGGGCGCCCTGCCCCGGATGGATGCCATCGGCCTGCATCAGCTCGGGCACGCCACCCACCCCTTCGAGGAAAAACGGCACCAGCGCCACCTGCTTCTCGGTCTGCAGGTCGGCATAGACCTTTGCGAAGGCGTCGGTGTAACGCTTGCCGTAGTTGGGCGGCAAGCGCATGCCCAGCAACAGCACCTTGGCCCCGGCCTCGCGGGAGCGGTCGATCATCGAGGCAAGATTTTGTTGCAATTGCTTTGGCGACTGCCCACGCAGGCCGTCATTGCCGCCCAGCTCCAGCACCACCAGCTCCGGCTTGTGCTCTGCAAGCAGCGCCGGCAGCCGCGCCTGGCCTCCGGCGCTGGTATCGCCACTGATCGAGGCGTTGACCACCCTGGCGTCGAAACCCTCGCTTTCCAGGCGTTGTTCCAGCAACGCAACCCAGCCCTGGCGGGTATCCAGGCCGAAAGCGGCACTGATACTATCGCCGACAACCAGCACGGTACCTGCGGCTGCGCCCTGGGTCATGCACATCAAGGCCAGGCCTGCACTCAACAACCATACTCGCATCGGATTCTCCATGGGCCCCAGCATTCTCACTGCGCGCAACCTTAGCAAAGTGGTCCCCAGCGCGGAAGGCGACCTGACCATCCTGCACGCGCTGTCGCTGGAATTGAAACAGGGCGACAGCCTGGCCATTGTCGGCGCCTCGGGCTCGGGCAAGTCGACCCTGCTCGGCCTGCTGGCCGGCCTCGACCTGCCCAGTGCCGGCTCCGTGACCCTGGCCGGCCACGACCTCGGGCCGCTGGATGAAGACCAGCGCGCCCGGGTGCGCGCCGAGCACGTCGGCTTCGTGTTCCAGTCGTTCCAGCTGCTGGACAGCCTCAACGCCCTGGAGAACGTCATGCTGCCGCTGGAGCTGGACGGTCGCCGCGACGCCCGCGAACACGCCCGCAGCCTGCTCGAGCGGGTCGGCCTGGGCCAGCGCCTGAGCCACTCGCCGCGCCAGCTGTCCGGCGGCGAGCAGCAACGGGTAGCCATTGCCCGGGCCTTCGCCGCCGAGCCTGCGGTGCTGTTCGCCGACGAACCCACCGGCAACCTCGACAGCCATACCGGCGAGCGCATCAGCGACCTGTTGTTCGAACTGAACAAGGAACGCGGCACCACCCTGGTGCTGGTCACCCATGACGAACGCCTGGCCCAGCGCTGCCGTCGCCTGATTCGCCTGGACGCCGGCCACCTGGTCGCGCCGCTGGAGGCCTGATGGCCCGCCTGCCGTTTGTCCGCCTGCTGGTCCTGGCCCTGCGCCAGTTGCTGCGCGACGCCCGTGCCGGCGAACTGCGCGTGCTGTTCTTCGCCCTGCTGGTGGCGGTGGCGGCCAGCACCGCCATCGGCTACTTCGGTGCTCGCCTCAATGGCGCGATGATGTTGCGTGCCACTGAGTTCCTCGGCGCCGACCTGGTGCTGCGTGGCAGCTCCCAGGCCACGCCCGAACAGATCGCCAGTGGCAAGGCTGCCGGCCTTGCCCATGCCCAGGTGGTGGAATTTTCCAGCGTGATCGCCACCGACAATGGTATTCAGCTGTCGAGCATCAAGGCTGCCGATGCGGCCTATCCCCTGCGCGGAGAACTGCGCAGCGCTGCCGAGCCGCATGCCAGTGAAACCAGCGGCGGCGGTCCGGCACCGGGTGAAGCCTGGGTCGAACCGCGCCTGCTGGCGGCCCTGGAGCTGAAGATCGGCGACAGCATCGACGTCGGCATGAAGACCCTGCGCATGAGCCGGGTGCTGACCTACGAGCCGGACCGTGCCGGCAACTTCTATAGCCTCACCCCACGGGTGCTGATCAACCTTGCCGACCTCGAGGCCACCGGCGTGGTGCAGCCCGGCAGCCGGGTCAGTTACCGCGACCTCTGGCGTGGCGAACCCCAGGCCCTGGCCCGCTACCAGGACAGCGTCACCGCGACCCTGGCACCGAACCAGCGCCTGCAGGACGCGCGCGACGGCAACCAGCAGATCGGCGGCGCCCTGGGCAAGGCCGAGCGTTACCTGAACATGGCCAGCCTGGTCGCGGTATTGCTGGCCGGTGTCGCCGTGGCCCTGTCGGCCAGCCGCTTTGCCAGCCGCCGTTTCGATGCCAGCGCGCTGTTGCGCTGCCTGGGCCTGTCGCGGCACCAGGCCCTGAGCCTGTTCTGCCTGCAACTGGCGATCCTCGGCAGCCTCGCCGCCCTGGGCGGCGCCCTGCTCGGCTGGCTGGCGCAACTGGGGCTGTTCAAGCTGTTGCAGGGCCTGATGCCGGCGCAGATTCCTCCCGGCGGCCTGGCACCAGCCCTGGCCGGCATCGCCACCGGCCTGGTGGCCCTGGCCGGCTTCGCCCTGCCGCCGCTGGCGGCCCTGGGCCGGGTGCCACCGCTGCGGGTGTTGCGCCGCGACCTGCTGCCGGTGCCCGCCAGCAGCTGGCTGGTATATGGCGCCGCGCTGCTGGCCCTGGGGCTGATCATGTGGCGCCTGAGCCTGGACCTGCTGCTGACCTTCGCCCTGCTGGGCGGCGGCCTGGTCGCCGCCGTGCTGCTCGGCGGGCTGCTGTTGCTCGGCCTGCGCAGCCTGCGGCGCCTGCTCGCCGGCGCGCCACTGGCCTGGCGCCTGGGCCTGGGCCAGTTGCTGCGTCACCCCCTGGCGGCGGCCGGGCAGTCCCTGGCCTTCGGCCTGATCCTGCTGGCCATGGCGCTGATCGCCCTGTTGCGTGCCGAACTGCTCGACACCTGGCAGAACCAGCTGCCCAAGGATGCCCCCAACTATTTCGCCCTGAACATCCTGCCCGACGACAAGAACACCTTCGCCCAGCGCCTCAACGAGTTCTCCGCCGAGGCCGCGCCGCTGTACCCGGTGATCCCCGGCCGCCTGACCGAAATCAACGGCCAGGCGGTGCAGCAGATCGTCAGCAAGGAATCCACCGGCGATCGCGCCGTGCAGCGCGACCTCAGCCTGACCTGGGCCGCCGACCTGCCGGCGGGCAATGCCTTGAGCGATGGCCAGTGGTGGCAAACCGCCCCATCTGATGACAACCACCTACCCGGCGTTTCCGTCGAGGCCGAGCTGGCCCAGAGCCTCAAACTCAAGCTCGGCGACCGGCTCACCTTCAGTATCGGCGGCCAGCAACGCCAGGCCTTGGTGAGCAGCCTGCGTACGGTCAACTGGGACAGTTTCCAGCCCAATTTCTACATGATCTTCCAACCCGGCACCCTCAAGGACCTGCCCACCACCTACCTGACCAGTTTCTTCCTCGCCCCCGGCCACGACCAGCAAGTGGTGGCACTGTCGCGGGCGTTCCCGGCGGTGACCATCCTGCAGGTCGATGCCTTGCTGGAACAGCTGCGCAGCATCCTCGCCCAGGTCACCCTGGCGGTGGAGTATGTGTTGTTGTTCGTGCTGGCGGCAGGCCTGGCGGTGTTGTTCGCCGGCTTGCAGGCCACCCTCGACGAACGCATTCGCCAGGGCGCCCTGCTGCGCGCCCTGGGCGCCGGGCGCGGCCTGCTGACCAAGGCCCGACGCATCGAGTTCGGTCTGCTAGGGGCGGCCAGCGGCCTGCTCGCCGCCATCGGTTGCGAGCTGATCACCCTGCTGCTGTACCGCTACGCCTTCGACCTGCACTGGAGCCCGCACCCCTGGCTGCTGCTGCTACCGCTCGTCGGCGCCCTGCTGGTCGGTGGTGCGGGTGTCTACGGCACCCGCCGGGCGCTCAATGCCAGCCCTTTGCAGGTGCTGCGCGAGTGCTGATCGCACCTTCGTCCGCGCCAATCGGCCCGTGCCTTTCGTCAGAAATGACCCCGTCACCACGATCAATGCCCCCGTGGCGTCCATGATTGTTGGCTCACGCTTTGCTTTGGTCCTCCTCGCAAGACCAAACCCAAGCGCCACGACGGAGGTTCGCATGAGCATTACGAAGTCTTTAATGGCATTGTCCATCGGCGCCATTCTGACGACATCCACGGTGTTGATACCCGATACCTGGTTCGGCTCTTCCAGCGCTTATGCCAAGGATGGTGGTGGCGGTGGCGGGCATGGAGGGGGCGGCGGTGGTGGTGGACACGGAGGGGGTGGCGGCGGACACGGCGGTGGTGGTGGACATGGTGGCAGTGGTGGAGGCGGTGGCCACGGTGGTGGAGGCGGTGGTCATGGCGGCGGTGGCGGACACGGCGGCAGTGGTAGCGGTGGCAGCGGCCATAGCGGTGGTGACCATGGTGACGGGCATTCCGGGCACAGCGCCGGCAATTCGTCTTCCGGCCGCTCGGGCACTCACGCCGAGCCTGGTGACGATCACGGTGTTCATGCTGCAGGCGAACCGGGCGACGATCGCGGTGTTCATGCCGCCGGTGAACCAGGCGACGATCGCGGTGTTCATGCCGCCGGTGAACCAGGCGACGATCGCGGTGTTCATGCCGCCGGTGAACCAGGTGACGATCGCGGTGTTCATGCCGCCGGCGAGCCGGGCGACGATCGCGGCGTACACGCACAACCGGGAGATGACAAGGGCGGACTACGCTGAGCCGTAGGCCGAAACGTTCCGGGGCAGGCAATTCTCCTGCCCCTCTCCCCCCACTTTCGGGGCTCAGCCCCCAATCATTTCACGTAGTCGATGGCATTGACCCACCAGCACATTTCGCCGGACGGGGTCTGCACGATGACCTCGTCCCCCACCTCTTTCTTCAGCAACGCGCGGGCCATGGGCGAATCGATGGAGATGTAGTCCATGCGCCCGTAGATCTCATCGTAACCGACGATGCGAAAGCGCTTGATCTCACCATCTTCGTTTTCGATCTCGACCCAGGCGCCGAAAAACACCCGACCTTCCTGCTCCGGCGAATAGTCGACCACACGCATGTCTTCAAGACGCTTGCGCAGGTAGCGCACCCGCCGATCGATTTCCCGCAGCAACTTCTTGTTGTACTGGTAATCGGCGTTCTCGCTGCGATCACCCAGGGAGGCCGCCCAAGTCACCTTCTGGGTGATATCGGGGCGCTTGACCCGCCACAGGTGGTCCAGCTCCTCTTTCAAGGCATCGCAGCCTTCGCGTGTAATGATCTTGGTGCTCAACAGTGTTCTCGCTTGATAACCGGCAACCGGCGAATCCAGCGGCCACTGTGCCTCAGACCGGGCAACTTGTGCCAGCCAGGCAATACAAATAGTGCAAACCCGACCCGGGCCCGCGTGACTCCCACAGGCCCGGGCCAGTCCCATGAGAGTGCCCCCACGGCACCTGGAACCGCAGACAACCACAAGAATACGGCCCGTCCCCATGCATGCCCTACGTAAAGCGCTGCACAACGAATTGCACGCCCGCCCGTCGCTGTACTTCGACGAGCCGGCCCATGTTTTCCACCTGGCGTTTCTCGGCACGGGCGCTGATTGCGAAGCCTTGCTGCAGCGCTGCTGCCCGGGCGTCTTCGACCCTGAAGCCGCCCAGGGCATCACCCAGCTCGACGGTTACCCGTTCAAATGGGAACGCCATGCCGAGTTCTTCACCCTTACCCTGGTGCTGCCCGCCGACAACAGCGAACTGACCTGGACCACCTTGCCCCAGGTACTGGCCCAGGCCGTGGAGCCATGCCAGCAGCAGGTGATCAACGCGGTGCAGGTGATCGTTCGCGAAGAAGCCGGGCTCGACCTTGAACGTTATGGTTTCAAGGACCCGTGCGGCTCCTGCGTCGGCGGTGGCGACGCCGTGGTCTGGAGCGATTTTCGTCTGACCGAGGACGGCAGCAGCCGCTTCGTGTTCATCAACCGTCGCCTCAATGCCTATCGCCAGGGCCGTATGATCCGCCGCCTGCTGGAGATCGAGACCTACCGGATGATGGCCTCGCTGGCGTTGGACACTGCCAAGACCTTGAGCCGCCAGCTCGATGCCTATGACCGCACCCTGGTCAGCCTGTCGGAACGCAACGTGGCCAGCGACGGCGGCAACGCCAAGGCGCTGCTCGAAGATATCGCGCAACTGTCACGGCAGGTGGTCGGCAGCTCGGTGAAATCTCGCCACCGCTTCAGCGCCACCCAGGCCTATGCGCAGCTGGTGTTCGAGCGCCTGGGCGAATTGCGCGAAAGCCATGTCGCCGATTGCCAGCGCCTGGGCGTGTTCATCGAACGTCGCTTCAAGCCCACCGTGCGCTACTGCGCCGCCACCGAGCAGCGCCTCGAACACCTGGCCGAAAGCGTTGCCAACCTGGGCGATCTGCTGCAGGCACGGGTACAGGTGGAGATGGAGGAACAGAACGCCGAGATCCTGCGCAGCCTCAACGCTCGTGCCGAATCGCAGATCAAGATCCAGCGGGCGGTGGAAGGCCTGTCGATCATTGCCATCACCTACTACCTGCTGAGCCTGTTCAAACTGGTCTACGCCGGCATGCACACCCTCGGCGCGCCGCTTTCAGAACGGGACGGGCTGCTGACCCTGGCACCACTGGCCATCCTGATCCTGGTGGTGGTGCTGTTGCGCATCAGGAAGGCCAAGGAGCATTGAGCCCAGGATCAACCGCGGGTGATCAGGCCTTGCCGGGCAACCCGGGTCAGGTGGCCGATCACCTCGGCGGCATCCTCGGCGCCGGGTGACTGGATCACGGCGAGGTCGAAGCGGTCGCTGGGGTACTGGCCGAGGGAATCGCCGGTGGCGGCGAACTGGATCAGGAAGGCAGTCGCGCGGCCCTTGCGGCGAGGCCAGCCATCGAGAAAGCGCAGGAGCGTAGGTTGGTGGCTACCGCCGAGCAGAACGCGCGGTACGCGGGTGGCCTGGCTGGCAGGCAGGGGAGTCAGGCAGACACTGGTACGTGGACAACTCATGGAGAGATTCTCCGCCTCGCAAATCCCGCTGGGCTGCGGTGGGAGGCGTCACCGAACCAGCGTTTTAGCGGTATTTGGCGAAACCCATGGGGCGTCCCTGCGCCCCGCAAGTAGCTGTTTAAATCGGCGCTAGCCAGCATCCTAGAGAAGCCGCGGGCTGACTGTCAACATACCGGGATACAAAAAAGCCGCATTCCTGTGGGAGCGGGCTTGCCCCGCGATTGCAGCTTATCGCGGGGCAAGCCCACTCCCACAGCCGCTACGCCTTGGCGCGGACCAACAGGCCATCCAGCGACAAGCGCCCCGCCCCTTCGATCATCAGCGCCACGGTGCCGCCCAGCAACGCCAGGGCAAACTCATAACCATTGTTGGCCATGAACAACCCGTTACCGATATGCGCCGAGAAAATCGCCACGATCAAGGTCACGGTCAACGCCAACGCCGCCGGCCGCACCAGCAGGCCGACCACCAGCGCCAGGCCACCGAAGAACTCGGCACCGCCCGACAGCAACGCCATCAACAACCCCGGCGCTAGCCCCAGGCTCTCCATGAACTGCGCCGTGCCGGCCAGGCCGCCACCGCCAAACAGACCGAAGAGCTTCTGCGCGCCGTGGGCCATGAAAATGATCCCGACGATAATACGGATGACACTCAGGCCCCAGCTGGCACGGCTGGCGAAAACGGCGTTGAGGGTAGTGTTCATGAGGCTTCCTTAAACGTGTGTGAGGAGGTGTTGGGCGCCATATTAATCAAATCAGCCAATAGTAAAATCGCAAAAAATGCGACATACCAATCGAATAATTCGATTACTTGCGCCCCGCCACCTTGCGCCCCTGAGCCTCCAGCGACTCACGCTCACGATCGAACGCCAGGAAGTACTTGTTGACACTGTTGACGTAGCTGACCGGCCCCATGCCCACCTGCTCCATGGCGATACGCTCGGTCTGGAAAAACCACTGGTTGCCGTTCAGGCCACGGCGACGGGCTTCGGCGCGCATCGCCTGGACCCGCTCGGGACCCAGGTTGTAGGCCGCCAGGGTGAAGGCCATGCGCTCACGCTCATTGAGTTGCTTGCTGGAAAAGAACTTGCGCCGGATCAGCGCCATGTACCGCGCACTGGCCTGTACATTGCCATCGACACTGCTGATATTGCTCACCCCTACCCGCTGCGCGGCGCCGGGGGTGATCTGCATCAGGCCATGAGCCCCCCCGGCACCGCGTGCAGTGGGATTGAGCGCAGACTCCTTGAAGGCCACCGCCGCCAGGTTCAACCAGTCAATGTCCTGCTCGCTGGCATGGCGCTGCAGCACCGGTCGCAGGGCTTCCAGCCGCTTGCGGTCGTTACGCGCCAGGGGGTTGTGCACCCGGTACAGACGCCGGTAGATGCGCTCGAACGCCGCGTCCTGGTTCTGCGGCGGCTTGTAGCCTTGCAGGAAGCGATCGACACTGGCGTGCAGCATCACCGCGTCACGCCGCACATACCAGCGCATGGCCTCGGGAGCGGCGACCTGGACCTTGCGGTCGATGCGCAGCTTGGGCATGACCCGCGCCCAGCGTTCGGCAATCGGCTGCTCGACCACGGTCAGGTGATAGATCCCCGCCTGGACCATCTCCAGCACATCTTCCACCGCCAGGGTCGGGTCGACCCACTCGACCTTGATCGGCGCCAGTTTGCGCAGCGCCAGCTGCTGGTTGATTTCGTGCAGGGTATCGCCGGCGGCACTGGCGCTGGTCAGGGCCAGAGTGCGGCCGGACAGCTGTTCGACCCGCTGGAAACTGCGCTCGCCCTTGCGCCCGACCAGCACCATGGGTACATGGTCCACCACCGGGTCGCTGGCCACCAGGCCACGGGTGGAGGTCGGATCGAGCAGTTCGCCGGGTGCGACCAGGTCTGCTTCGCCGCGCTGCAAGGCCGCCAGCAGTTGCTCCTTGGCCCGGGGAATGATTTTCAGGCTGATTTCCTGGCCATCGAGGGCCCGGGCATTGAGGTAATGTTCGAAGGCGCGCAGGCGATGGTACTCGACGCCCACCGACTCACCCTTGACCTCGCCGGAGCTGTTGCGACTCTGGTTGACCAGCACCTTGAGTACCCGGCTACTGCGGATCTGCGCCAGGTCACGCGCCTGGGTCTTGGCCACGGTCTGTTGCGGCCCGGGCAGCCGCGCGCTGGCCGGCCCTGCCTGCAGCAGACCGAAGCCCAGCACGATCAACAGAAAAAGCGCTCGCGTCATCCGTAAGAAGGCTCGCGGGTTGTGGTTGACGCCATAGAATGCAGTCGCTACATGACAAATGACTGCAAATGACCACGACAACTCATTGAAGTTCTTGGATTTATCGAAAATCCTCGAGCTTTGCTATGCTGGCCGGCCACCGGCCTGAGGTAGCACCATGCAACTCATCGACATCGGCGTCAATCTGACCAACCCAAGTTTTGCCGACAAGCACCAGGCCGTTCTCGAGCGCGCCGAGGCTGCCGGCGTACGCCAGATGATGGTCACCGGCACTAGCCTTGCGGGCAGCGAACAGGCCCTGGAACTGTGCCTGGCGCTGGATGAAAGCGGCCAGCGGCTGTTCAGCACCGCCGGCGTGCACCCCCATGACGCCAGCAGCTGGAATGCCGACAGCAGCCGTCAGTTGCGTGAACTGCTGGCCCAGCCACGGGTGCGCGCGGTGGGCGAATGCGGGCTGGATTTCAATCGCGACTTCTCGCCGCGCCCACAGCAGGAAAAGGCCCTGGAAGCACAATTGGCCCTGGCGGTGGAACTGCAGATGCCGGTGTTCCTCCATGAGCGCGATGCCAGCGAGCGCCTGCTGGCGATCCTCAAGGATTACCGCGATCACTTGCCCGCCGCCGTGGTGCACTGTTTCACCGGCGAGCGGGCGGCGCTGTTCGGCTATCTGGACCTGGACCTACACATCGGCATCACCGGCTGGATCTGCGACGAGCGGCGCGGCACCCACCTGCATCCGCTGGTCGGCAGCATCGCCCAGGGCCGCCTGATGCTGGAAAGCGATGCCCCCTACCTGCTGCCGCGCAGCCTGCGGCCCAAGCCGAAAAACGGTCGCAACGAGCCGGCCTTCCTCACCGAAGTGCTGCGCGAGGTAGCCGTGCACCGTGGCGAAAGCCCCGAACAACTGGCGGCCCACACCACCGCCTGCGCCCGCGCCTTCTTCGACCTGCCCGCGATTATTTGACGCATATCAACACGCCGCTCTTTTGGTCCCGACACAATGATGGCACCTTGCCAACAATGTTCGAGCTCAATCAGAGAAGACCTACTATGGGTGCCTGGCTTAGCAATATCTCCCTGAAATACAAGTTCTGGGCTGTCAATGCGGTGGCCTTCGTCACCACCCTGCTGCTGGTGCTCTATGCGGTGCACCTGGAGCAGCAGGCCAGGGCCCAGGCGGCCCAGGAAAAAGCCCAGGCCCAGGCCCGGTTGCTGGCAGACTGGCCCACTGGCCAGGACCTGCCGCACAACCCGCTGTGGCTGCAGTACGCACCGGGCCAGGCGCCGACCTTCGCCGGCGAAAAGCTCGACGCCCTGGCCACGGCCCGTGACTGGGTCGAGGTCCATGGTCTGGCCCTGACGGGTACGAATCCGGTCGCCGGCGCCCAGGTTATCGACCGCGATGGCCAGCGAATCGCCGTGCTCGCCCCCTCCCCCAGCCTTTTCCAGGTGTTCACCGACCGTTTCACCAACTACGCCGTCTGTGTGCTAATCCTGATGCTGGCCATGCTCGGCGCTTCGCAATTGCTGATCCGCTTCTTGCTCAGCCAGCTCAATACCCTCAAGGATGTGATGCTGCACGTGGAGAAGACCGGCGACCTGTCGGCGCGGGTGCCGTTGTCCTGCGGCGATGAAGTCGGCCAGATGGCCAGCGCATTCAACGCCATGCAGACCACCTACCACCGGGTGGTCAACACCGTGGCACGCACCGCGGCGCAACTGGACTCGGGCGCCGCCCGCCTGGCCGCCAGCATGAGCGACGTGCGCCACGGCATGCTCGGCCAGCAGAGCGAGACCGACCAGGCCGCCACCGCCATCAACGAAATGTCGGCCACGGTCTATCACATCGCCCAGCATGCCGGCGCCACCCGCGACCTGTCGCAGACCGCCGACACTCTGGCCGGCAGCGGCCAGGCCGTGGTCAGCCGGGTGCAGACCTCGATTTCCGGCCTGTCCAGCGGTGTGCAACAGACCGCCGAAATGATTCGCCAGTTGGCCGAGGACAGCCAGAAAATCAATGGCGTGGTCGGGGTGATCCACAGCATTGCCGAGCAGACCAACCTGCTGGCCCTCAACGCCGCCATCGAAGCCGCCCGTGCCGGCGACCTGGGGCGCGGCTTTGCCGTGGTCGCCGATGAGGTGCGCAACCTGGCCAAGCGCGTGCAGGCCTCCACCGACGAAATCACCACCATGGTCTCGGCCCTGCAGGCCGGCACCCGCGACGCCGTGGACTTCATGCAGGAGAGTTCGTTCAAGGCCGACGACTGCGTCCAGCAGGCCCAGGAAGCCGGTGCGGCCCTGGCGGAAATCACCAGCGCAGTGGCGCAGATGCGCGAAAGCAATACCCAGATCGCGGTGGCCGCCGAGCAGCAGAGCCAGGTGGCCGAAGAGATGAACCGCGCCGTGGTGAGTATCCGCGACGTCACCGAACAGACCGTGCAGCAGACGGTCGACTCGGCCACCACCAGCAGTGAGCTGGCGACCCTGGCGGGCGAGCTGAACAAAGCCATCGGTCAACTCAAGCTATAGGCCCGATAGCCGGTGCTGATTGGCCCCCGATTGGGGGCCAAACTATTCTTCAGGCAGGACCCTGAGGAATTGCCCATGAGCAAGCGCATGCCCAACCTGCCCGCCTGGCAATGGCGCGGCTACCACCACAACCACCGCAACCCGACCAACCTGGTGCTGCACCTGATCGCCGTGCCGCTGTTCATCCTCGGCGTGCTGCTGGTGTTGTCCGGGCTGTTCTCACTGGACCTGGGGCAACTGGCGGTCGGTGTCATTTCCCTGATCGCAGGCCTGGGCCTGCAGCGCCAGGGCCATCGCCTGGAGGCCCTGCAACCGGAACCCTTCAGCGACCGCAAGGACGCCGTCGGCCGGCTGCTGGTGGAGCAGTTCATCACCTTCCCGCGCTTTGTCCTGAGCGGTGCCTGGTGGCGCGCCTGGCGTGAGCGCCACCGCCATCGTCACTAGGCGAAGACCGTCACCGTCTGCCGGCTCAAGGCCAGCAACTGACCCGAGGCCGTCCACAGGGCGGCCGCCGCGTGCCCGTAGCCGTCGCGGGCGTACTCGGTCTGCACGCAGTACCGGCACCAGTCGTGGGAGGTCAGGCTTGGCACCGGGTGGATGAATTCGATGGTCCAGGTCAGGGTGCTGCCCGCAGCGGGTCGGTTGAGGAATGGCAGCAAGCTCGGTGGCCAGGCATCGACCAGCGCCAGCAGGTGCGATTCGCTCATGGTCTCGTCGCCGCCTTCATCGCGCAGCCGGACCCAGCCGCCCATCTCGCGTGACTGGTTGTTGCTGAACGGAAGACCACCAATGCCCCAGCGCAGCGACACATGGCGCATGAACTCAGGGGTTACGCCCTTGATATAGGGCAACTCGACGCTGGACTCCTCAAGGCTCTTCATTGCCACCGCCTCCAGCGCCGGCACCTCGACCACCGAGTTGCGCCCGGCGCCGAAGCTGCCCTGCATCAGGGTCACCACCTGGCCGTTCTGCACCGCGCGGCCGAGCAAGGAGCTGACCGCCTTGCCTTCGCGCAGCAGTTCCACCTCGAAGCTGATCGGCACCTCGGGTTCGGCCGGGCCGACAAAGGTGATGGCCAGGGAGCGCACCGGACGGCCCGGTGCGGTCTTGGCCCGCATGGTTTCATACAGCAGCGCCGCCATCAGGCCGCCGAAACAGGCCCGACCCTGGGCCCAACTGGCAGGAATGGTCACTGCCTGGGGATGCAGGCGGACCGCCTTGAGCAATTGCGAGAAATTCATGCCGACCTCATCCGTGGGAAAAGTCCGATCTTAACCACCACGGTCTACAGGAACAGCCCGCATTTCGGCCATATCAGCGGCTTATCGTCGCCCCAGGGCCTTTTCCAGCCGTTCGAGGGTGTCGTCGGCGCGTTGTTCGGCCACGACCAGCTGCGCTTTCCAGTGCTCGACGCAAGGCGCCAGGTCCGCTTGCTGCTCGGCTTGCAGCAACCACTGCAACAGGTCGTGCCAGTCGCCCAGGTCGCCCTGGGCTCGCTTGAGCTGACGCTGCAGACGCCGCCCGGCATGCTCGAGCTGCGGGTAGGCTTCGTCGCCATAACGCACGCGCTTGATCAACAGGCGCAGGCGATGGCGGTCATGGGCCGGATCGACCAGCGCTTCACGCAGCCTGTCCCACTGTTTGTCCAGGCGCTTGTCGACGCGCCTGCGCAAACGCAGGATCAGCTTTTCACGCTCGGCAGCACGCAGGAAGATCGGAAAGGCATCGACGATCGCCAGCAAGCGCCGCAACTCGGCGCTGTCGGCGACACGGGCAAAGGTCTGCCGGCGGTCGGCCAGGCGCCGCCGCGCGGCATCGACCTGCCCGCGTTCAAGCAATTGCGCCGCCAGCACTTCACGGTCGCGCAGCGGCGTGGTCAGTTCACCCAGCGCCTGGGCGGCGCCTTCGAGCTGATCGACCCCGGGCAACTCGCGCAATGGCCGCAACAGGCTGCGCAAGCGCCGGGTGGTGGTGCGCAGGTCATGCAGCGCCTCGCTGTCGGTGTCCGCCGCCAACCGCGCCTGGCAACCGAGCAGGCGTACCTGCAGGGCCAGGATCTGGGCAATCGCATGATCGAGCATGGCCGACATGATGGCCTCCTGGGTTAGCGACCGGCGCGGGATTCACGAATATAGAAACGGGCCTTCTGGGCCTTGTTACTGCACCCTTCGAAGGCTTCGAACTGCTGCTGGGTCTTGGCCCCGGTCAACAGCGACAGCGCCTTGGAGTAACTGACAGTACCGGCAAAACCTTCAGCCTTGGCCAGGTCGAGCTCCTTCCATGCCGCGTCCAGCTGGTTGGCGCAACTGTCGCGATAGGCAGTCTTGCCAGCGCACCCCGTCAGTACCAGGGCAATCAGGGGCAGGCAGATCCAGGCTTTCATCAGTGACTCCTTCAAAAGAAATGTTCAGGGTGGCGCGTTCGACGACAACAATAAAAAAAAGTGCCCTGCAAAGCGTAGCGCAGCGCGTATGACGATTGAAGCACAGACACGAATGGGCGCATTGTTAGACCAATGAAGCACAACAACCGGGGGCCATCATGAGCAAACGCGTGGCATTGGTGCTGGGCTCGGGCGGGGCACGTGGCTATGCGCACATCGGGGTGATCGAGGAGCTGGAGCGGCGCGGCTACGACATCGCCTGTATCGCCGGCTGCTCCATGGGCGCGGTAATTGGCGGCATCTACGCCGCTGGCAAGCTTGAGGAATACCGCAACTGGATCGAGAGCCTGGACTACCTGGACGTGCTGCGCCTGGTGGATGTGAGCTTCCGCCTGGGGGCCATTCGCGGCGAAAAGATCTTCGGCCAGATCCGCAAGATCGTCGGCGAAGTGAACATCGAAGAGCTGCGCATCCCCTACACCGCCGTGGCCGCCGACCTCACCAACCAGCAGGAAATCTGGTTCCAGGAAGGTTGCCTGCACCAGGCCATGCGCGCCTCGGCAGCGATTCCCAGCCTGTTCACCCCGGTGGTACAAGGCAACCGCATGCTGGTCGACGGCGGCATCCTCAATCCCTTGCCGATCATTCCGGTGGTGTCCAGCCACTGCGACCTGATCATCGCCGTGAACCTCAACTCCACCAACCAGCGTCAGTACCAGTTGCCGGTGATCGAACGGCCTGCCGCCTTCAAGCTACGCTTCGACAACCTGATCAGCTCGCTCGGCTCGCACCTGCCATTCCGGCGCAAGCCGGCCGAAGAGCTGATGCGTATCGAGCAGGAGCTGGCGCCCGGGGCTGCACAGATTCCCAACCCCTGGCTCAGCGATGCGGCCAACCCGGAGGCCCAGCAACCGGCTGCGGCTCCCGAAAGCGCCGGCGCACCGAAGTCGGCGACCGGCTCGTTCATCATCGACAACGTCGGGCCGGCGTCGCTGCTGGACCTGATCAACCAGAGCTTCGAAGTGATGCAGACCTCGTTGGCCCAGTACAAGATCGCCGGCTACCCGCCGGATGTACTGATCAACGTGCCCAAGCGGGTATGCCGGTTCTTCGAGTTCTACAAGGCCCCGGAGCTGATCGCCCTGGGGCGGGAGATTGCCCGGGATACGCTGGAGAACTACGAGGCGGAGCGGCGTTGAGCTTCAGGGCCTCATCGCCGGCTATGCCGGCTCCCACAGGGCCAGGTGCAAACTGAACCCTTGTGGGAGCCGGCATAGCCGGCGATAGGGCCGCCGGCGATTATTCCGGCCCCACCAACCGGTACCCCACTCCCGGTTCGGTAATGATGAAGCGCGGTGCCGTCGGGTCGTCCCCGAGCTTCTGCCGCACATGGCCCACGACGATGCGCAGGTAATGGCTGTCATCGACGTGGGTCGGCCCCCAGATATCCTTGAGCAGTTGCTGCTGGGTAATCACCCGCCCCGGATGACTCGCCAGTTGCGCCAGCAGCGCGTACTCCTTGCGGGTCAGGGCAACTTCCACGCCGTCCAGGGTCACCTTGCGAAACGCCAGGTCCACCGTCAACGGCCCGAAGCTGGCAGCCGCCTGGGCACTGCTGGCCTGGGGCACCTGGCGCAACAACGCACGCACCCGGGCGAGAAACTCCTGGATGCCGAACGGCTTGGTCACGTAGTCATTGGCGCCGTTGTCCAGTGCCTCGACCTTCTGGATCTCGCTGGCCCGCACCGACAGCACCAGCACCGGCACCGGGCTCCATTCGCGCAGCTCGCGCAGCACCTGCTGGCCGTCCATGTCCGGCAGGCCGAGGTCGAGCACCACCAGGTCGGGCCGGGCCAGGGCTGCCTGGGCCAGGCCTTCGGCCCCGGTGGCGGCTTCGATCACCTTGTAGCCCTGGGAGCTCAGGCTGATACGCAGGAACTTGCGGATCTGCGGTTCATCGTCGATGACCAGCAGGGTTGCGATCTGGCTCATGGGGCTTCGCTTTCAGGCTCGGGCTGGGTCGGAAGCGGCAAGCATAATGTGATGCAGGTGCCACGGCCATCGATACCGTCATCGACCCGGATATGCCCGCCATGGGCGCCGATCATGCCCTGGCAGATCGCCAGGCCCAGGCCCGTGCCCTGCCCGCCCCGATCCCCCCGGGCGGCGGTGTAGAACATGTCGAAGATCTTCTCGCGATCGGCCAGGGGGATGCCCGGGCCTTCGTCGCTGACGGCGAAATGCAGCTGCTCGTCCACCACCCGTACCTGCAGGGCCAGGCGGCCGCCCGCCGGGGAAAACCGCGCGGCGTTTTCCAGCACATTGACCAGCGCCTGCTCGATCAGTGCCGCATGCACGAACAACAGCGGCAAGCCGTCCGCCACCTCGGTGCTGACCTGCAACGGTGCCAGTACCACGCGCAGGCGATTGAGGGCACTGCCGACGATGTCGGTGGGCGCCACCCAGTCGCGGGCCAGCTTCAACCCGCCATGGCCCAGGCGGGTCATGTCCAGCAGGTTCTGGATATAGCGGTCCAGGCGCTCGGCTTCGTTGCGGGTGCCTTCGAGCAGCTCCTGGCGATCGGCGCGGGGGATCGCTTCACCCAGGGCCAGCAGGCTGTCGATGCTGCCGCGCATGGCGGTCAGGGGGGTGCGCAGGTCATGGGACACCGAAGCGAGCAAGGCGCTGCGCAGCTGTTCGGTTTCGCCATGCAGGCGCGCCGCCTCCAGTTGTTCGGCCAGGCGCGCCCGGGCCAGCGCCTGGGCCAGGGGTTGGCTCAAGGCCTTGAGCAGACGCCGGCGTGGGGGCGTCAGGCTCTGGCCCTGGCGCGGGCGCACCCCGAGCAGCGCCAGGCGCGACTCGTCCAGCGACAGCGGCCACCACCACCAGCGGCCATTGGGCAGGGTATCGCTGCCCAGCCCCGCGGCCTGGTCATGTTGCCAGGCCCAGTCAGCGGCAGCGCGCTCGTTGTCGGTGAACTGCGGGTTGCCGCCGCTGACCACCTGCAAGCGCCCTTCCACATCCCGCTCCAGCAGGCACACCTGCACATCGCTCCAGCCGTCCAGGTGCTGCCCGGCAGCATTGAACACCGCCTGGCGGTCGGTGGCGGCGGTGAGCTTGCGCGACAGGTCGAGCAGCTGGTTGGTCTGCTCCTGGGTTTCGTGCAGCGCCTGCAGCTGGCGACGCTGGCGGGCTGCCAGGTTGCCGGTGAGCGCCGCCATCAACAGAAAGAACAGCGAGGTCAGGACGTCTTCTTCGCGCTGGATGTTGAAAGAGAAATTCGGCGGAATAAACAAGAAGTCATAGGCCAGGAACGACAGCACCGCACAGGCCAGCGCCGGCCCCAGGCTGCTGCGCACCGCCACCAGCAACACCGCCGCCAGGAACACTAGCGAGATGTTGGGCAGCGGCAGGACACCCGCCACGACCCAGGCCAGCCCGGAGGCCAGCAAGGTGGCGACCAGGGCCAGCAGGTAGTGCCGCCAGACCCAGACTTTCTTCACCACGGCGCCTGGAGGCTCGGGCTTGTCGTCACGGTCAAGGACGTTGATTTCCAGGCCATGGGCCTCGCGCAACAAGCGGGTAGCCACTCCGGCGCCGAACAGTCGACGCCGCAGGCGATCGCGGGACTGGCCGACCAGCACCAGGCTGGCACGGCGCTCAACGGCATGCTGGATCAGGGTCTGGGCCACTTCGCCGGCACGCAGCAGCACCACCTCGCCGCCCAGGCGCTCGGCCAACTGCTGGGCCGCCTGCAGGCGCTGGCGGGCGGTTTCGTCGCGCAGTCGGCCGTTGTCGACATGCACCAGGCTCCAGGGCAGGTGCCGCCGCTGGGCCACCCGGCTGGCGTGACGCACCAGGCGCTCGGCCTGGGCATCGCCATCGACACCGACCAGCAAACGTCCACGCAGGGTCGGCGCATCCTGGCCAAGCTGGCGGTAACCGTGGGCCAGGTCCGCATCGACCTGGGCTGCCGCCGTCTGCATGGCCAGCTCGCGCAAGGCGGTCAGGTTGGTCTGGCTGAAGAAGGCATCGATGGCCGCCCGCGCCTGCTCCGGCACATAGACCTTGCCCTCGCGCAGGCGCTCGAGCAGCTCGCGTGGCGGCAGGTCGATCAGCACCAGTTCGAAGGCTTCCTGCAGCACCCAGTCCGGCAGGGTTTCGCGCACCTGCACGCCGGTGATGCCGCGCACCTGGTCGTTGAGGCTTTCCAGGTGCTGGACGTTGACCGTGGTGTACACATCGATGCCGGCGGCCAGCAGCTCCTGCACGTCCTGCCAGCGCTTGGCGTGGCGACTGCCGGGGGCGTTGCTGTGGGCCAGCTCGTCGATCAGCGCCAGCTGCGGCGCGGCCTTGAGCAGGCCATCAAGGTCCATTTCCTCCAGCTGCACGCCGCGGTACTCCGAGCGCAGCAAGGGCAACTGCGGCAGGCCGGCGAGCAAGGCTTCGGTCTCGGCCCGGCCATGGGTCTCGACCACCGCCGCCAGCACCTGCACACCCTGGCGCAGCTGGGCGTGGGCGGCCTGGAGCATGGCGTAGGTCTTGCCCACCCCCGGCGCCGCGCCGAGGAACACTTTGAGGCGGCCGCGCCCTTCGCGCGGTAGCCCGGCCAATAACGCATCGGCGCGTTCGGAATTGCTCTCGCTCACTGCTTGTCCTTACCTGGAAACCGGGGCCAGCCGTTCGACGGCGGCGTTCAAGGCCAGCACATTGACCACCGGCGGGCCGATCAATGGCTGCAGGGTGGACTGCTCGACCAGCGCTTGCAAGGCCTGCGTGCTGACCTGCCGCGCCGCCGCCACCCGTGGCAACTGATAGGCCACCGCCGCAGGCGACAAGTGCGGGTCCAGACCGCTGCCGGAAGTGGTCAGCAGGTCCAGCGGCACCGCGCCCTGGCCTTCGACATACTGCTGTGCGGCGCTCTGGCCGACACGCTCGGCCAGCGCCGGGTTGCTCGGTGCCAGGTTGCTGGCACCGCTGGCGACGGTGGCATAGTCGCCGGCCGAAGGACGCGCCTGGAACCAGGCGTCGCCCTTGAAGCCCTGGGCGATCAGCAGCGAGCCGCGCACCTGGCCCTGGTCGTCGTGCAGCAGGCTGCCATTGGCCTGGTCGGGGAAGGCCACCTGGGCCACCCCGGTGACCACCAGCGGGTAAGCCGCACCGGTGATCAGGGTCATCAACAGGATCAGGCTAAAGGCCGGACGTACGTAAGTGCTCATGGTCATCTCCTTGGTCTCAGACCAGTTGCAAAGCGGTCAGCAGCAGGTCGATCAGCTTGATCCCGGCGAAGGGCACGATCAGTCCGCCCACCCCATAGATCAGCAGGTTGCGCCGCAGCAGGTGCGCAGCGCTCGCCGCCTGTACCCGCACCCCGCGCAGGGCCAGGGGAATCAGCACGACGATGATCAGGGCGTTGAAGACGATCGCCGAGAGAATCGCGCTCTGCGGGCTGCTCAATTGCATCAGGTTGAGCGCCCCCAACTGCGGGTAGATCGCCGCGAACAGCGCCGGCAGGATGGCGAAATACTTGGCCACGTCGTTGGCGATCGAGAAGGTGGTCAGGGCGCCACGGGTCACCAGCAGTTCCTTGCCGACCTGGACCACATCCAACAACTTGGTCGGGTCGCTGTCCAGGTCGACCATGTTGGCCGCCTCGCGCGCCGCCTGGGTGCCGTCGTTCATGGCCATGCCGACATCGGCCTGGGCCAGCGCCGGGGCGTCGTTGGCGCCGTCACCACACATGGCCACCAGGCGCCCGTCGTTCTGCTCCTGGCGAATACGCGCCAGCTTCTTCTCCGGAGTGGCTTCGGCCAACACGTCGTCGACCCCGGCTTCGGCGGCGATGGCGGCGGCGGTCAGCGGGTTGTCGCCGGTCACCATCACGGTGCGGATGCCCAGCTTGCGCAGTTCGGCAAAGCGCTCGCGAATCCCCGGCTTGACCACGTCCTTGAGGTGGATCACGCCCAGCAGACGCTGATCGACACAGACCAGCAAGGGCGTACCGCCGCTCTGGGCGATCTTGTCCACTTCGCGGGACAGGGACGCCGGCATCTCCAGGCGCTGCATACCGACGAAAGCCAGTACCGAATCCACCGCGCCCTTGCGGTAGCGACGCTGCTGGTAGTCGACGCCGGAGAGCCGGGTCTCGGCGCTGAAGGCCACCGGGGTCAGTTGCCCGGCATCCGGTTCATTGAAGTCGTGCAACTGGCGCAGGTATTCGACGATCGACTTGCCTTCGGCGGTGTCGTCGGCCAGCGAGGCCAGCAAGGCACCCTCGCCCAGCTCCCTGGAGGTCACCCCGGGGGCAGCCTGCAGGGCGCTGCAGCGACGGTTGCCGAAGGTGATGGTGCCGGTCTTGTCGAGCATCAGCACATGCACGTCACCTGCCGCCTCCACCGCCCGCCCGGAACGGGCGATCACGTTCAGGCGCACCAGGCGGTCCATGCCGGCGATACCGATGGCCGACAGCAGGCCGCCGATGGTGGTCGGGATCAGGGTCACCAGCAACGCCACCAGGAACACCAGCGGGATGCTGCCGCCAGCGAAATGGGCGAACGGCTGCAAGGTCACCACGACCACCAGGAAAATCATGGTCAGACCGATCAGCAGAATGTCCAGGGCGATCTCGTTGGGGGTCTTCTGCCGCTTGGCACCTTCGACCAGGACGATCATGCGGTCCAGGGTCGACTCACCAGGGTTGCTGGTGATGCGGATCAGCAACCAGTCGGAGACCAGCCGGGTGTTGCCGGTGACCGCCGAACGATCGCCGCCGGACTCGCGGATCACCGGCGCCGACTCACCGGTAATCGCCGCCTCGTTGACCGCGGCAATCCCTTCGAGCACCTCGCCATCGCCGGGGATCATTTCCCCGGCCATGACCTTGACCACATCGTCCTTGCGCAGATGAGTGGCAGCCACTGTTTCGAAACCGCCCGAGGCGCTGCGGCGGCGGGCGCTCAGGCCCTGGCTGCCGGCCTTGAGGCTGTCGGCGCGGGCCTTGCCACGGCCTTCGGCCAGGGCTTCGGCAAAGTTGGCGAACAGCACGGTGAACCACAACCACAGGGCGATCTGCACCGCCACCGCCGTGGGCACGCCGCTGTCGGGCAACAGGCACAGCAAGGTGGTGAAGATCGCGGTCAGTTCCACCACCAGCATCACCGGCGAGCGCTTGAGCTGACGCGGATCGAGTTTGACCAACGCCTGCACCAGGGCCGGGCGCCACAGCGCGGCAAAGCTTGTCCCTGCCGCCGTGGCCTTTGCTGCTTTCACTTCGGGAATCGGCATGTTCATGAGTTGCTCCTTAGAAACCCAGGCTCAAGTGTTCGGTGATCGGGCCAAGGGCCAGGGCCGGCAGGAAGGTCAGGCCGCCCACCAGCAAAATGGTGACCAGCAGCAAGGTGACGAACAGCGGGCCGTGGGTCGGGAAACTGTTCTGCCCCACCGGCGCGCTCTTTTTCAGCGCCAGGCTGCCCGCCAGGGCCAGCACCGGCAGGATGTAGCCGAAGCGGCCGATCAGCATGCCCAGGCCCAGCATCAGGTTGTGGAAGGTGGTGTTGGCGCCCAGGCCGGCGAAGGCCGAACCGTTGTTGGCGCTGGCCGAGGTGTAGGCATACAACAGTTGGCTGAAACCGTGGGCACCGGGGTTGCTGATCGCCGCTGCCGGCCCCGGCAGGCTGGCCGCCAGGGCACCGAGCACCAGCACGCCGACCGGCATCACCAGCAGGGTCGCCACCAGCAATTGCACCTCGCGGGCCTGGAGCTTCTTGCCCAGGTACTCGGGGGTGCGGCCGATCATCAGGCCGGCCAGGAACACTGCGATCAGCACGTTGAGCAGCATGCCGTAGAGCCCGGCACCGACGCCGCCGAAGATCACCTCGCCGACCATCATGTTGACCAGCGCGACCATGCTACTCAGCGGATTGAGGCTGTCGTGCATGTTGTTCACCGAGCCGTTGGAGGCGGCGGTGGTGGTCACGGTCCAGAGCACGCTGGCAGTGGTGCCGAAGCGGCTTTCCTTGCCTTCGAGCGGCGCCGTCTGTTCGACCTGCGGGTTGTTCAGGGCCGGGTTGGGCTGGTTTTCGGACCACAACGCCGTGGCACCGCCGATCAGGAACAGCGCCAGCATGCAGGCGATGATCGCCCGGCTCTGGCGCAGGTCCTTGACGTAATGGCCGAAGGTGAACACCAGGGCCACCGGGATCAGGATGATCGACGCCACTTCGAACAGGTTGCTCCAGGCCGTCGGGTTCTCGAACGGGTGCGCCGAGTTGACGCCGAAGAAGCCGCCGCCGTTGGTGCCCAGTTGCTTGATGGCGATCTGGCTGGCCGCCGGGCCCAGGGGGATGGTCTGCTCGCTGCCTTGCAGGGTCAGGGCCTGGACATAGTCGCCGAAGGTCTGCGGCACGCCCTGCCAGACCAGCAGCAAGGCCAGCAGCAGGCACAGCGGCAGCAGGCCGTAGAGGGTGGCGCGGGTCATGTCGACCCAGAAGTTGCCCAGGGTGTGCGCCGAGCGCCGGGCGATACCACGGCACAGGGCGACCAGCACGGCAAGGCCGGTGGCGGCGCTGACGAAGTTCTGCACGGTCAGGCCAAGCATCTGGCTCAGGTAGCTGACCGAGGCTTCGCCGCTGTACGCCTGCCAGTTGGTGTTGGTGACGAAACTCACTGCCGTGTTGAACGCCAGCGACCACTCCTGCCCCGGCAGGTGCTGCGGATTGAGCGGCAGATGGCCTTGCAACAGCAATACAGCGAACACCAGGATGAAACCGGCCAGGTTGAAGGCCAGCAGGGCCAGGGTGTACTGCTTCCAGTTCTGCTCGCTGTCGGCCTTCACGCCAGCCAGCTTGTAGCAGCCGCGTTCCACCGGCCCCAGCAGCGGCGACAGCCAGGTGCGCTGGCCTTCCATCACCTTGTAGTAGAAACGCCCAAGCCCTGGCGCCGGCAGCAGCACCAGGGCGAAGAACGCCAGCAGCAACGCATAATCGTAACTGTGCATGGTCGCTCCTAGCCCCGGTCGGCGCGCAGCAGCGCGACCATCAGGTAGATCATCAACGCCACTGCCAGCAGCAGTGACACCCCGTCCAGAATGCTCATGAAAACTCTCCGTCCTTACGGCAGGTCGCCGTTGACGGTCATTGTCGGTAGAGCGGCTGTAAAGGGACGAGACCGGGACCTGCGCCCGGGCATAAAGAATGCGTAAAACTACGCCTTCAGTGCCCTGCCGAGGCCCGCCACTGAGGTGGCTGCACGTAGCCGGCGGCCCAGTCGACCACCGCCTCGGGCGGCATCGGCCGGGCGATGCCATAGCCCTGGGCGACATCGCAGCCCAGGCCCATCAGCAACTGGCCGTGCTCGACGGTCTCCAGGCCTTCGGCGATCACCTGGCGACCGAAGGCCCGGGCCAGGCCGATCACCGCCCGGGTCAGGGCCAGGTCGTCGTGGTCATTGAGAATGTCGCGCACGAACGACTTGTCGATCTTGATGGTCCGGGTCGGCAGGCGCTTGAGGTAGCTCAGGGACGAATAGCCGGTGCCGAAGTCATCCAGGGACGACTGCACCCCCAGGCGCTGGCAGGCCTCCAGGCACTGGCTGACCCGCTGGATGTTCTCGATGGCTACCGACTCGACGATTTCCAGGTCGAGCATCTGCGGCGCCACCGTCGGGTGACGCGCCAGCAAGCGTTGCAGGCGCTCGACAAAGTCGGCGCGCTGGAAATGTCGGGCAGCGATGTTCACGCTCACCGGCCACGCATGCCCGGCCTGCTGCCAGCGCTGCATCTGCGCCAGGGCCTGGGCGATCACCCACTCGCCGATATCGACGATCAGGTCGGTCTGCTCCACCAGCGGCAGGAATTCCGCCGGGGTCACCAGCCCCTTGAAGGGATGCTGCCAGCGCAGCAAGGCCTCGAAACCCAGCACCTGCCCGCTGCGCATGTTCACCTTGGGTTGATAGTGCAGGCACAGCTCGCCCTTGATCAGCGCGTGGCGCACCCGTGCCACGGTCTGGTGGGTGGCCTTGACCTCGCGGTCGGCCGACACGTCGAACAGGTGGTAGCGGTTGCGCCCGCTCTGCTTGGCGACGTATAGCGCCTGGTCGGCGTGGCGCAGCAGGGTGTCGGTGTCCTCGTTGTCGAGGGGGAACAGGGTGACGCCGATACTGGCGCTGACGCTGACCTCGCGCTCACGGATCACGTAGGGCGTAGCCAGGGCTTGCAGCACTCGCTCCAGTGCGGCCTGCAGCTGTGCCGGCTCCTGCACCTCGCGCAGGATCAGCACGAACTCGTCCCCCGAGAGCCGCGCCACGGCATCGCCGCCGCGCAGGATCGCCTTCAGGCGCGCGGCCACTTCCACCAGCAGCAGGTCGCCACTGGCATGACCATAGCCGTCGTTGACCGCCTTGAAGCCGTCCAGGTCGAGCATGCACACCGCCAGGGGCGTGTCCTCGCGACGGGAGAACTCCAGCGCCTGGTTGAGCAGGTCCGACAGGTAGGCGCGATTGGGCAGGCCGGTCAGCACGTCATGGCCGACCCGCCATTGCAAGGTATGCAGCAACTGCCGCTTTTCGGTGACGTCGAAGCGGATCGACACGTACTTGCGTACCCGCCCGCTGGCCGGATCGATCAGCGGCACCATGGTGCTGTCGACCCAGTACAGCGAACCGTCCTTGGCCCGGTTGCAGATCTCGCCCTTCCACACCCGGCCGGCGACCAGGGCGCGCCACATGCCGTCGAAGAAGTCCGGATCGTGCAGGCCGGAATTGAGGATGCGGTGGTTGGCGCCCAGCAGCTCGTCGCGGCTGTAGCCGGAAATACTGCAGAACTGCTCGTTGACGTAGGTGATCCGGCCACTCAGGTCGGTTTCAGAAAAGATCGCGGCCGCATCCACGGCCGTGCGGTAGTTATCGTCCATGAAAATCTCGTTGTCCCGGGGTCTAGCGGTTGAAGCGCTCGACCAGGGCACGCAGGCCCGAAGCAATACCCTGCAGTTCAGCCCCGCGGGTGGCGGCGGCATTGGCGTTCAGCGCGGTGTGCTGCACGGTGCCGGCCACGTTGTTGATCTGTTCGGACACCGTTTCGGCGACCGATGATTGTTGCTGGGAGGCCGCGGCCATCTGCTGGCTCATGTCGCTGATGCAGGCCACCGCGTCGCGGATACCCCGCAGCGCCTGCTGCGCCTCCAGCACCCGGGCCACGCCCTGCTCGGCTTCGTCGATACCCAGACTGGCGATCTGTACCGCCTCATCGGCGCCGCTACGCAGGCTGTCGATGATACCCTGAATCTGCAAGGTCGACTGCCGGGTCTTGCCGGCCAGTGCGCGCACCTCATCGGCGACCACGGCAAAACCGCGCCCCTGTTCACCGGCACGCGCCGCTTCGATGGCGGCATTGAGCGCCAGCAGGTTGGTCTGCTCGGCAATCGCGCGGATCACCTCGGCGGCCAGGGAAATGTCCTGGGTCTGCCCGGCCAGGTGGGTCACCGCCTGGTTGATCTGGCGAACGGTGCTGGCCAGCAACTGAATGGCCTCGCGGGTCGCCCCGGCCACTTCGCTGCCCTGCCCGGCCAGTTGATTGGCGGTGTGGGCTTCACCGGCGGTCTGCTGCACGTGCAAGGCGACCTCGGCAATCGAGGCGGCCATCTCGGTCATGGCCGCGGCGGTCTGGTCGGTTTCGGCGCGCTGTTCGAGCAAGGCCGTTTCAGTGTGCCGGGACAAGCGGCTGGAGTCGCTGGCCGCCTCGCTCATCTGCACGGCCAGGTCGCTCAGGCGCGTCAGGGCGGTCTTGAGCCGCGCCTGCTCGCTGATCAGGATCATCTGCAACTGCGCCGCCGGGCCCACGTCATCACTGTAGGTCAGGGCGACGATCGGGTCGGCGAAGGCGTTGCCCGCACTGCGGGCGATCTGCTGCAACTGCTGGTCCAGGCGCTGATGGGCCCACAGGCCGAGCGCGCCGAACAATCCCAGGGTGATGCCGTGGGCCGGCCAGCCGGGCAGCCACTGTTGCACGCCGATCGCCACTATGCCTGCCAGCAGCGGCACGCTGGCTACCCGGGCGAACCCGGCCACACGCCGAGCACCGGATACCGCCGCCTTGCCGGCGCGCAAACGGGCATACAGCGCCTCGGCGCGCCGCACCTGCTCGCGGGTCGGTTTGACCCGCACCGACTCGTAGCCGACCACACGGCCGTTTTCCAGGATTGGCGTGACGTAGGCACTGACCCAGTAGTAATTGCCGTTCTTGCTGCGGTTCTTGACGATGCCCATCCAGCTCTTGCCGGCCTTCAGGTATTGCCACATCTGCCGAAATACCTCGGCAGGCATGTCCGGATGGCGCACCAGGTTGTGCGGGCTGCCGATCAGTTCTTCCTGGCTGAAGCCGCTCATGGCGGCGAATTCGGCGTTGCAGTAGGTGATGTTGCTGGCGGTGTCGGTTGCAGAAATCAGCCGTTGATCCTCGCCGAAAGTCTGTTCGACCGAGGTGACCGGCAGGTTGAAACGCACGTTGAAATTCCTTCTGCTGCGGTCTGCATCCAGGCGCAGACCCTTCATCCGACATCGAAAAGAGCGCTCCATCAGGCGTTGCGCTCGCGCTGGATAAGCGGCACGCCCCTGTCTGGAACTTGATGGTTTTTGACCTGTCAAGATAATCTATTCTACGAATACCATCACATTTTGCAACCAAATGTGATGGCTTTTGACGTTGCCTGCGACTTATGTATATCGGTAAGTTCTTGATTCCAAATAGGAATTAATTGATGACACATTCAAGTTTGGGTCCGGCCATCAAGCGTTACCGCAAGGTCGCGGGGCTTACTCAGGCTGAACTGGGCGAGCGCACAGGCTTCGACCCCAAGACCATCAGCCGTTTCGAAACCGGCACCTACACCCCCAGCATCGACGCCCTGCTGATCTTCGCCGAAGTACTGGGCATCAAGCTCAAAGCCTTCTTCGCCGAACAGGACGACGAGGACGATCAGCGCGCCTACCTGTTCGACGTCATCCACAAAGCCCCACCCCAGGCCCTGGGCGACCTGATCAACGCCGTCGACCTGGTGTTGTCCAAATCCTGAACCTTCACGGCCGCCCTATTGGCATCAACTGGTCAGACCGGTAAAGCCAATTCCCATCCTTTTATCCGAAAACCCCTTGCGATCGCGAGAAAACCGCGCCTACACTGAGCACGCACTGGACATACCGGTAAGACCACAATAATTAAGTCCTCCGCTCTTTCGCCTCCGGGCACCGAAGCAAGGACACCGACCAGAGATCCCTCCCATGCTCAAATGGTGCTCGCGTTCGATCTTTCTCCAAGTAGTGCTCGGCCTGGTGCTCGGCATCGCCTGTGGCTTGAGCTTTCCTGAAGTTTCCCTGCAGCTCAAACCCCTGGGTGACGGCTTTATCAAGCTGATCAAGATGCTCATCGGCTTGATTGTGTTCTGCGTGGTGGTCAGCGGTATTTCCGGTGCGGGGGACCTGAAGAAGGTCGGGCGGATCGGCCTGAAATCGGTGATCTACTTCGAGATCCTCACCACCATCGCCCTGGTCATCGGCCTGGTGTTCGCCTTTACCTCCGGCATCGGCAGCGGCGCCAACATCCATCTGGACCAGTTGGCCAGCGCCGAAGCCAGCAACCTGGCCGAGCGTGGCCAGCACATCCACGGCACCGCCGCCTTCCTCATGGATTTGATCCCCACCTCGGTGGTCGGTGCTTTTGCCGACAACAACATCCTCCAGGTCCTGCTGTTCTCGGTGCTGTTCGGCAGTGCGCTGAACCTGGTCGGTGAAGCGGCCTCGGGCATCTCGCGGCTGATCAACGAGCTGAGCCATGTGATCTTCCGCATCATGGGCATGATCGTGCGCCTGGCGCCGCTGGGTGTGTTCGGCGCCATCGCCTTCACCACCAGCAAATATGGCCTGGAGTCGCTGCAGCACCTGGGCGGCCTGGTGGCGTTGTTCTACCTGACCTGCATCGGCTTCGTGCTGCTGATCCTGGGTACCGTGATGCGTCTGTCGGGCCTGCGCATCCTGCCGTTCATCAAATACCTGCGCGAAGAGCTGACCATCGTCCTCGGCACCGCCTCGTCCGACGCCGTGCTGCCACAGATCATGCGCAAACTGGAGCACCTGGGCATCGGCAATTCCACCGTCGGCCTGGTGATTCCCACCGGCTATTCCTTTAACCTCGACGGCTTCTCGATCTACCTGACCCTGGCCATCGTCTTTATCGCCAATGCCACCGGCACGCCCCTGGCCATGACCGACCTGTTGACCATCCTGCTGGTGTCGCTGATCACCTCCAAAGGTGCCCACGGCATCCCCGGTTCGGCGCTGGTGATCCTCGCCGCCACCCTCACCGCCATTCCCGCGATCCCGGTGGTCGGCCTGGTGCTGGTGCTGGCAGTGGACTGGTTCATGGGCATCGGCCGCGCCCTGACCAACCTGATCGGCAACTGCGTGGCCACCGTGGCCATCGGCAAATGGGAAGGCGATATCGACATGGAACGGGCCAACAATGTACTGGCCGGCAAACAGGGCTACAGCTTTGCCCAGCGCAAAGGCCAAGCCACCCATCAACAAGAGTTCTGAGTGAACGGGCCGGTGCCCTGGCGCCGGCCCGGCAAGCGTGAAACCGATCTCAGGGAGTGAACCGTGATCAGCTCATCAACCGTCGTCAACGCCGTGGTAGAAAAACTGCGCCAGGCCCTGGACCGGGGCCAGTGGCGCTCCGGCGAAATGCTCCCGGGCCAGCGTGAACTGGCCGAGCAACTGGGCATCAGCCGCCCCAGCCTGCGCGAAGCGGTCACCGTGCTGGAAACCTTGGGCCTGGTGCGCTCGCTGCCGGGCAAGGGTGTGCTGGTGCTGGAGCCGGGCAGCGTCGAAACGGCGCCCGTGGCCAACACCGTCGCCGAGGCCAGCCTGGAAGATGTGCTGCAACTGCGCTACACCCTGGAGCCATTTATCGTCGGCCTGGTCGCCCAGTCGATCAGCAGCAAGGAAATCGGCCAGCTGCGCCTGACCCTGATGGACATGCGCGAAGCCCTCGAGGCCCAGGACAGCGAAGCCGGGGTCAATGCCTACATCGCCTTCCATGAAGAGCTGTTTACCCTGACCGCCAACCCGATCTTCCAGAACGTGGTGCAGCAGACCAGCAACGCCCTCAAGCAGAGCGCCGATGTGCTGCGCAACTCGCCCGAGCACCTGGCGGCGCGACTGGAAGAAAACGAAGCGGTGGTTCGCGCCATTCGCAACAAGAACAGTGCCCAGGCCAGCGCCCAGATGCGCCACCATATCCTCCAGGAAGGCCTGCGCATGGGTATCGAACTGAAGATCCCGGACGAACATCCGGTCAAATGATCAGAGGAGTGCAGTGATGAACACCAGCGCCCAAGCCCCTGCGACCACCCTGCCGCCCCTGCTGGCCCATGGCGAGGTACGGCTGTCGGCCGAGCAGATCTACCCGCGCCTGTTCGACGCCATTCTCGAACAGCGCCTGGCACCGGGCAGCGCCCTGCCCGAGCAAGCCCTGGGCGAGGCGTTCGGAGTCAGTCGCACGGTGATCCGCCGAGTGCTTGGCCGCCTGTGCGACCAGCAGGTGATCGTCCAGCGCCCCAGCCACACCGCCCGTCTGGCCGCCCCCGACCCGCAACAGGCGCGGCAGATCCTCAGCGCCCGGCGCCTGGCCGAAACCACCCTGATCAGCCTCGCCGCACAGCGCTCGCGCCCGGCCAAGATCCGCCAGCTGCGCGAACTGGTGGCCCGCGAGCGCCAGCACCACGAACAGGGCCAGCGCTGCACCGCCATTCGTCTGGGCGGCGAGTTTCACCTGAAACTGGCCGAGATCGCCAACAATGCCCCGCTGACCCGTTTTCTCAACGGCCTGGTGCCGCAGACCTCGCTGATCATCGCCCAGTACGAAGCCCGCCCCTGCAGCCACTGTGCCTGGCAGGAGCACGCGGCGATCATCGATGCGCTGGAACAGGGCGATGGCGACAAGGCGCTGGCATTGATGCACGAGCACCTGGACCATATCGAGGCCAAGCTCGACCTGCAGGACTGAAACGCACAGGGAGGCCGGACCTATACTAAGGTAACCAAGCCGGTACGCCTGACTCTTCACAGGGGGCTGCGATGTGAATGCGCGTTCCCCGCTCACCTTCCTCCTGCTCACCCTGTTGTTGGTGCTGGGCGGCTGCGCGTCACGGGAAAAGCCCGTCGAGCCGCCGCCGGTGCAACTGAGCCCGGCGACCTGGGAGCAGATCGACCGGGAAATCATCGACGCCTCCCTGGCGGCCACCAGCTCGGTCAATGATTACGCGAGGCGCTCCATGCGCGTGTGGAAAGATCGGGTGCAGCAGTACACCGAAAGCAATTTCATCCCCTGGTTCACCGGCTACTGGACCCAGCAATGGCTGACCATGAAGGTGGCCTGGTACAAGATGAACAGCAAAAATGCCGACGACGCGCCGGATAAGCGCCTGGCCCTGTACCTGCAAGAGCAGTACCACGAGCGCGTACTCGACCAGGTGGCCAAGGAGATCAACCCCGAAGGCATCCGCGATCGGGCCATGGAACTGTACCTGCAGTTGCTCGGCCAGCAACTGCAACAGATCGCCCAGCGCTACCGCGCCCCCGCCGAGCAGTTCAACCTGCGCCTGACCCGCATCCAGGCCATCAGCCTGGCGCCCCCCAAGTCCAACGATGCCTCGCTCTACCAGTTGCTGTTCGCCAAGTCGCTGTCCGAACAACCGGCCTGGGTCGCGCTGCACAAACGCATGCACAGCGCCGTGCGCGCCGGCACCCAGCGCTCGGACATCGGCCTGTCGTCGGTGGCGCGCCAGGCCAGTGAAAAGCTCGGCGCCACCCTCGCCCCGCGCGGCATTGCCAGCGCCGTGGCCGCCGCCGTGGGCCGCGCCGCCGGCACCCTGATCTCGCTGGCGGCCACCGGCTACAACGTGGTGACCCACAACCAGGAACAACCGGCGATGATCGAGCAGCTGCGGGTGATCCTCAACGTGGCGCTCAACCAGGAATGGCGCGACCTCATGGATAACCGCAAGACCGGGGCCATGGCCGGGGTCTACTACCTGTCCGGCGAGATCGAGGACAACCTGCTGGGTGCCACGCGCCTGCAGGACAATCCCGACAGCAACGCCAACACCGACACCGACACCGACCCCACTCCCAGCTCTGGCTCTGGCCCTTCCGATACCGGCTCGCTCTACATCAGAATCCCGGCGCAATAGCCTCAGGCGGCAACGCGCGGGTCGTCCTTGGCCTGGGCCGAGGTCGGCAGGCCGAAGATGCGATCGAACAACCAGTTGTAGAGGAAGGTGTAGCAAGGAATGAGAATGATGAAGGCCAGGTCCACCAGCAAGGCTTCCAGCAGGCTCATGTCCAGCCACCAGGCGATCAGCGGAATCAGGTAGACCACCAGGGTCAGCTGAAAGCCGACGGCATGCGCCAGCCGTCGCGCAACACTGCGGCCACGGGTGGCCTGGCGGCTTTCCCAGTACTCGAACAGGGTGTTGTAGATGAAGTTCCAGGCCATGGCGATGGTTGTGATCATCACCGCCAGCGGCCCGGTATTGCTCGGCGCGCTGTCCGACAGGTAGGCCAGGCCCAGGGTCGACATGCACAGGCCGATGGCTTCATAGGCGGTCACGTAGACCAGTTTGCGTTTGACACCTTGCACCGGGTTACCTCATGAGCTGTAAAGCCGGTGAGGATGCGTCAATCTTCTTGACAGCCAAAGTCAGCAGCTATCAGATTGACTGATAGGAGATTGACCTTTGAATTTTTCCAGCGACAACATCGAACTCTTTCTCGCCGTGCTCGACGGCGGCTCCTTCTCGGCCGCCGCCCGCGCCCTGGGGCGGGTGCCTTCGGCGGTGAGCATGGCCATCGGCAACCTTGAGGCCGAGCTGGGCTTCGCCCTGTTCGAACGCAGCCACCGGGAAACCCGGCCCACCGCCCTGGCCCGGGCACTGGAGCCCCACGCCCGGCTGATCGCCGCCCAGCTTGGGCAATTGCAGGTACACGCCCTGGAACTGTCCCAGGGACTGGAGAGCACCCTGTCCATCAGCGTGGTCCCGGATATCGACCATGGCCCGCTGCTGGCGGCAATCACCCGGATCAGCGAGCGCTATCCGTTGCTGCAGGTGGAAGTGCTCAGCGCCCCACAGGAAGAAGCCCTGCACCTGCTGCACAGCGGCCGGGTCAGCCTGTGCCTGGCCTTTGCCGGGCTGGCGGTTGATCCGCAGCAACGCTTCCAGAACATTGGCATGGAGTCGCTGGTGGCGACCATTTCTCCCCACCACCCTGCCCTGCAAGGCCAGCCCCGGCAGATCGCCTACCTCGAAGACCTGGTCAATGTCCGGCAGATCGTGGTGGCCAGCCGCGACCTGCCGATCAGCGATACTCGCGCCCTGATCGGCAAGGCCCACTGGCGCACCGACAGCCTGGCCATGGCCCTGGAAATGGTCGAAGCGGGCCTGGGCTGGGGCGATTTTCCGCTGTCACGGGTGGCACCGCTGCTGGCCGCCGGGCGCCTGCTGCGCCTGGACTTCAAGAACACCCGCAATGAGCTGCAGCTGCCGGTGCATGCCTTCTGGCGTCACAACCAGCCACTGCAGAAGGCTGCACAGGAACTGGTGAAGCTACTGTAGGAGCGGGCTTGCCCCGCGATTGGGCCCATGCCTGCCACAGCGTAATCGCGGGGCAAGCCCGCTCCTACAGGGCTGCGGCAATCTGTCCTTCAACCTTTGCGCAAATCAGCCGATACCCGTCGGGATAGGTACGAGCATCGCCACAAGCAGCGCTCGGCATTTCTCTTTACTGGCACAAGGTCTCGGAACATGAACCTGAAATTTCGCCACAAGATCCTGCTGTGCGCTTGCAGCGTCGTGGTTCTGGCATTTGCATTGTTCACCCTCTACAACGATTACCTGCAACGCAACACCATCCGGCAGAACATCGAATCCTCAGTCAAGCAGGCCGGCGCCCTGACCGCCAGCAGCGTGCAGAACTGGATGGGCGGGCGCATCCTGGTGCTGGAAAACCTCGCCCAGGACGTCGCCCACCAAGGCGCCCGGGCCGACCTGCCAGGCCTAGTGGACCAGCCGTCGTTCACCAGCAACTTCCAGTTCACCTACGTCGGCCAGGCCAACGGCGTGTTCACCCAGCGCCCGGACGCGAAAATGCCCGACGGCTACGACCCGCGCCAGCGCCCCTGGTACAGCGCTGCCGTGGCCGCCAACCAGACCATGCTGACCCCGCCCTACATGGCCGCCGTCGGCGGCCTGGTGGTGACCATCGCCATGCCGGTCAAGAGCAAGGCCAACGGTGAGCTGCTGGGCGTGGTCGGTGGCGACCTGAGCCTGGGCACCCTGGTCGACATCATCAACGCCGTGGACTTCGGCGGCATCGGCCACGCCTTCCTGGTCGACCGCAGCGGCCAGGTGATCGTCAGCCCCGACAAGGGCCAGGTGATGAAGAACCTCAAGGACATCTACCCCGGCAGCAGCCTGCAGGTGGCGCCGGGCATCCATGACGTGACCCTCAACGGCCAGGATCGGATCATTTCCTTCGCCCCGGTCAGCAACCTGCCGTCGGCCGACTGGTACATCGGCCTGTCCATCGACAAGGACAAGGCTTATGCCGCGCTGAGTCAGTTCCGCACCTCGGCGATCATCGCCATGCTCATCGCCGTGGCGGCCATCACCGTGCTGTTGAGCCTGCTGATTCCGGTGCTGATGCGCCCGCTGACCACCATGGGCCGCGCCATGCAGGACATCGCCCAGGGTGAAGGCGACCTGACCCGCCGCCTGGTGGTGGAAAACAAGGACGAATTCGGTGAACTGGCCGGCGCCTTCAACCAGTTCGTCGAGCGCATACACGCCTCGATCGCCGAAGTGTCGTCGGCCACCCGCCAGGTCCACGACCTGTCCGAGCGGGTAATGAGCGCTTCCAATGCCTCGATCATCGGCTCCGAAGAACAGAGCATGCGCACCAACAGCGTGGCGGCGGCGATCAACGAGCTGGGCGCCGCCACCCAGGAAATCGCCCGCAACGCCGCCGATGCCTCGCAGCACGCCAGCGGCGCCAGCGAGCAGGCCAACGATGGCCGTCAGGTGGTGGAAGCAACTATCTCGGCGATGACCTCGCTGTCGCAGAAGATCAGCGAATCCTGCGCCCAGATCGAGACCCTCAACGCCAGCACCGACGACATCGGCCAGATCCTCGATGTGATCAAGGGCATCTCCCAGCAGACCAACCTGCTGGCCCTGAACGCAGCGATCGAAGCGGCCCGCGCCGGTGAAGCCGGACGTGGCTTTGCCGTGGTCGCCGACGAGGTGCGCAACCTGGCGCACCGCACCCAGGAGTCGGCCGAAGAGATCCACAAGATGATCACCACCCTGCAGGTCGGTTCCCGCGAGGCGGTGCACAATATGAACGCCAGCCAAGTGTCGAGCGAGGAAAGCGTGATGGTCGCCAACCAGGCCGGCGAGCGCCTGGGCAGTGTCACCCAGCGCATCGGCGAGATCGACGGCATGAACCAGTCGGTGGCCGCCGCCACCGAAGAACAGACCGCCGTGGTCGAAAGCCTGAACCTGGACATCACCCAGATCAACGTGCTGAACCAGCAGGGGGTGGCCAACCTCAATGACACCCTGCGCCATTGCGATGCCCTGGCCCAGCAGGCCGGTCGTCTCAAGCAACTGGTCGACAGCTTCAAGATCTGATCGAAGGCCCTGGCGAGGGCGCTTGCCGTCCTCGCCAGGCGCTTGCCGCTACACCGTCACCGCGCGTTTGAAACGACCGATCCGCAGCCAGCCGACCAACACCGCCAGCATCAGCACGAAGCCCAGGTAACCGAAGAACGGGTAGACCTGGCCGACCAGGCTGATAAAGCCGATCAGGCTGCAGACGAACGCCGCCACCCCCGCCGCCACCGACCCCATCCGGAAACTGCGCGTCCCCGCCGGCAACAGCCGGGCCATGAACGAATACAGCGTACCCACGGCCGTGTTGACGATCATGCCGAAGATGATCACACACATCACCACACCCAGGGCCGGGGAGATTTCGCTGGCGATCGAGAGCATCGGCATCGGCAGATCGGCCACGCTGTCGAGCCGCGACAACAGGCCGGCGCTCATGATCAGCATCAGGCCACCCAGCGCGGCACCGCCGAGGATACCGCCCCAGACCGCGGTTTTCTCGAAGCGCGCCGAACCCCCGAGAATCGCCAGGATCGGCGTGCCGGCGACGATGTTGTACGACACATAGAGAAACGCCCCCAGCAACCAGTGACGGGTGCCAGCTTCCTGCTGGCTGGCCACCGCGTTCAGCTCGCTGAAACTCAAGCTGCGGGTGAACAACGCATACAGGGCGATGGCACTGGCGACCAGGATCAGGAACGGCGTGACCGCCCCGATCAGGACGATCACCTTCTGCACATCCAGGCACACCACCGCCACCACCAGCGCTGTCACCAGGATGCTGCCGGTCAGCGCCGGAACGCCGAACTGCTGCTCAAGCAAGGCACCGCCGCCGGCGAGCATCACCACCGTCACGGCGAACATGAAGAAGGTGATCAACAGGTCGATGAACAAGCCCAGGTGACGTCCGCAAATGGCGTACACCACATCCTTGTGCGAGGCTGCCTGCAGGCGATTGCCCAGGCCCGCCAGGGCCATGCCGAGGAAGGTGAACAGCGCCGCACTGACCAGCGCGCCGAGCAGCCCCCAGAGGCCGAAGTCGACGAAGAACAGCAGCAACTCACGCCCTGACGCGAATCCCGCACCCACGATGACACCGATGAAGGCACCGGCAATTTTCAGCTGTTCCCGCATGTCCGAATCCTCTGGTCTATAGCCCTTTGCGAGCCTTGTTGTTCTTGTCCAGTGCGGCGCCGGGATGGCGCGCAGTCATCAGTCCTGGCCGATCCAGGCCTGCACTTCGATCTCTACATCCACCCCCAGGGCAAGCCCGGCACTGACCGTGGAACGTACCGGGTAACCCTCGGTGAAAAACTCTTTGTAGACTTCGTTGAAACCGGCGAAATGGACCATGTCCGACAGCCAGACGGTGGCCTTGATCACCTGGCCGAAACCGACGCCGCACTCGGCCAGGGTCTCGCCGATACGTTCGAGGGTGGCGCGGGTCTGGGCCTGGATATCGCCACGCACCACCTCCCCTTCGCGGCTCATGGGCACCTGGCCTGAGAGGAACAGGAAGCCGCCGACCTTGATCGCTTTGGAGAAGGGAAACGGCAGGTTGCTGGGGATACGCTGGATGCTGGTGCTCATGGAAAACTCCTCGATGAGTGATTAACGAAAACGCGCGGGCGACAAGCGTTGCGGCTCGACACCTTCGGCGATCAGGGCCGCGGGCAACGGCTGCTCGAGCAGCAGCGCCGCGGCCAGTTGCGAAACACCGGCAGCCGACTGGATGCCATAGCCACCCTGGGCCGCCAGCCAGAAAAATGCCGGTTGTCCGGGCTCATGACCGATCACCAGGTCGCCGTCGGCGACGAACGAGCGCAGCCCGGCCCAGGTGTGGCTGGGGCGGCGAATACTCAGGGTGGTCATGTTTTCAATGTTGTAGATACCCAGCGCCACATCCAGCTCCTCGGCCATCACGTCCTGGGGCGCGACCGGATCGGCATTGGCCGGGGAGCCGAGCAACTGCCCGGCATCGGGTTTGAAATAGAAACTTTCGTCGACACCGATCACCGCCGGCCAGCGGGCGAAGTCCTGGTCTTGCGGGCCTTCGAAGGTGAAGGCACTGCGCCGGCAGGGTTGCAAGCCAACCGGTTGCACGCCACAAACCCGGGCCACCTCGTCGGCCCAGGCGCCTGCCGCGTTGATCAACTGACGCGCCTGCACCCCGCTGCCATCGGCCAGGCTCAGGTGCCAGAGGCCGTCCTCGAAACGACCTTCGACCACCTCGGCATGACAGCGCAGCTGGCCACCGGCCTGGCGGAAGCCGCGCAAGAAGCCCTGGTGCAAGGCATGTACATCCAGGTCCATGGCACCCGGTTCATGCACCGCGCCGGCAAGGGTTTCGCCACGCAGGCTGGGCACCAGCGCCAGGGCTGCCGGGGCATCGAGCAGGCTGACCGCAGTGCCGTTGGCGAGGTTCTGCGCATAAGTGCTGGCCAGCAGTTCCTGCTGTTCAAGGTTGGCGACGTACAGGCAGCCCCGCGACTCCAGCAGCGGGTGCTCGCAGAACCCGGCCGGCGGCGCCTCGTAGAAGCTGCGGCTGGCGCGGGTCAGGGCCTGGATCTGCGCCGTGCCGTAGGCCTCCATGAACATTGCCGCCGAACGGCCGGTGGCGTGGTAGCCCGGCTGGGCCTCACGTTCGAGCAGCAACACCTGCTGCCCGCCGACCAACCGGTAGCCCAGGGACGCACCGGCAATACCGGCACCAATGATCACGCTGTCGAACGTCTGGGTCATATCCATGCCACCGCCTGTTGGGAAATACAAAATTATCACTTATGAGAATTCTAATATATGAGAATTTAGAAATACGCAAGCGGCCACGGTAAGATGCCTGCCCGTAAAGACAGACCGAGATCCTTGATGAGTGCCGACCGCTCCCCTGCTGCCGACCGCCCTGGCGCGCTACCTTTGATCGACCGTGGCGAAGTCGGCGCGCGTCTGCGCCAGGTGCGCAAGGGCCAGCAACTGACCCTCAAGCAACTGTCGGAGCGCTCCGGGGTGCCGGTGTCGACCCTGTCGAAAATGGAACTGGCCCAGGTCTCGGTCAGCTACGAAAAACTGGCGGCTGCGGCGCGGGCGCTGAATGTCGACATTGCCCAGCTGTTTCGCTCCTCCGGCGTGGGCGACACACCGGCGCCGGCCACCGTGGTGGTCGACTCACTGCCGGCCGCGGCGGGCTACAGCACCGGTACCTATGACTACCATCCGATTGCCGGGGCCTTTCCCGAGCGACTGATGACGCCGATGTATGCGCGGATCATTGCCCGCGAGCGGCAGCAGTTTGACGAATTCATCCGCCACCCCGGCCAGGAATTCGCCCTGGTGCTCAGCGGCCGGGTGCGGATCGAGTTCGAGACCGGCGAAGCGGTGAGCATCGGGCCGCAGGAGACGGCGTACTTCAACAGCAATGTCGGGCATATCTACCTGTCGGAGACAGACGATGGCGGTGATGCCCATGTGATGGTGGTGATGACCGATCGCTGAACGCCCCACGATCGACCGCAAAGCCCTCGCGATCCACTACCTCGATACAGCAGAAGCTGAAAACCGGGTCAGTTTTTAGCAACGATTCCCAACCAGGCGACAGCGGTTACGGCAGGTACCTGTTCAAAAAGTTTGGATCCTAAGTGGAATCTGCCCACAGCCATATCCGACAAGGCCTACAGGAACTTTTTCACGTTCTGCGGCAGCCGTCGTGAATACCTCTCATCTTGACGCTTCTATCGCCCACGGATTAATCTCGCGCCCCTTAGAGCACGGAAGCTTTCCGAACGCCCGTTTTCATTAGGGAAATCGGACCTTTCATGAAATGAATTCACCAGCATGCCCCAGGCGTGCTGCTTTGCTTTGCGGTAAATATCTTGAAGCCTCGCTCCTCCTTCCAGATCCAGAAATCGGTCATCTTTGCCCTTGTTCTGCGCGAAGCCCGCGCGCGTGTCGGCGACCGCCGCATGGGAGCGGTCTGGACCCTGATCGAGCCGATCTGCCACCTGCTGATCTTCACCCTGCTATTCACGCTGATTCGCGGCCGTACCGTGGCCGGCGTCGAATACCCGGTGTTCGTCCTGGTCGGCCTGGCCCCCTTCCTGCTCTACCGCAACACTGCCCTGCGCCTGATGGACAGCCTGCGCGAGAACCGTTCGCTGTTCGGCTACAAGCAGATCAAGCCGCTGGACACCTACGTGGCCCGGGTACTGGTGGAAACCTGCATCAGCGTCACGGTCTACGCCATCCTGGTGTTCGGCTTTGCCTGGTACGGCTTCGACATGTCGGTGCACAGCCCGCTGCAGTGGGTCGCGACCCTGGCCCTGGGCCTGTTGTTCGCCTTTGGCCTGGGCATGCTGCTGGCATTGATCACCCACGCCCTGCCCAGCCTGAAGCTGGTCATCCGCATGGCCTTCTTCCCGCTCTACTTCATCTCCGGCGTGCTGGTGCCGGCGGCTTACCTGCCGCAAGCGATGATGCCCGTGCTGCTGCTCAATCCGTTCCTGCACCTGATCGAGCTGATTCGCGCCGAAGTACTGCCGCACTACACCCCGGTCGATGGCGTGTCCGAGACCTATGTGATTTCGCTGACCATCGTGTTGCTGTTCATCGCCCTGGGTAGCTACCGCGCCCGCCGCCTGCACTTGATTTCCACCAAGAACGGCTAAGGAAGGCCTACGTGTTCGAACTTAAAAACGTCACCAAGTCCTACCTGACCCCCAACGGCCGTCGGTATGTCTTTCGCAACCTGTCGCTGGCGATTCCCCCGGGCAAGAACATCGGCCTGATCGGCCGCAACGGCGCGGGCAAATCGACCCTGATGCGCCTGCTCGGCGGCGCCGACGTCCCCGATTCCGGCGCCATCGTCACCGACCGCAGCATTTCCTGGCCCGTGGGCCTGACCGGCGGTTTCCAGGGCAGCATGACCGGCCGCGACAACATCAAGTTCGTCTGCCGCGTCTATGGCGCCGAAGGCGAAGCCATGCGCGAGAAGGTCCGCTACGTCCAGGAGTTCGCCGAGATCGGCGACTGGATCGACGAGCCGATCAAGACCTACTCCTCCGGGATGCGCTCGCGGGTGGCCTTCGGCCTGAGCATGGCCTTCGATTTCGATTACTACCTGATCGACGAAGTGATGTCGGTGGGCGATGCGCAGTTCAAGCGCAAGTGCGCCGAGGTCTTCCAGGAAAAACTGCAGAAGTCCAACGTCGTCCTGGTCTCGCACTCCATGCCGGAAATCGAAAAGCTCTGCGACATCGTCCTGCTGGTACGCGATGGCGGCATCCAGGTCTTCGACGACGTCGCCGAAGGCATCAAGGCCTACAACAGCTGAGCGCACCCCCTATTTCGCAGCACCGTTCCACTTCAAGGATGCATCACATATGAGCAGTACGGGTACAAAAAAGGGCTGGCGCCTGGCGATGGCCATGGTGGTCTTACCACTGATCCTGGCGGCCGTGTATTACGCTGTATTCGCCGTCGACCGCTATGTCAGCTCCGCCCAGGTGGTGGTGCGCCAGGATGGCGGCAACCCGGGTGCGCAGATGCCAGGCCTGGCCACCCTGCTGACCGGTAACAACCCGGCTTCCCGTGAAGAGACCCTGTACCTGCGCGAGTACATCGTGTCGACCGACATGATGCTGCTGCTCGAAGAGCGCCTGCACTGGATCGAACAGTACGCCGCCCAGCGCAGCGACGTGTTCTTCTGGCTGGACAAGGACGCCGAGCGCGAAGACCTGCTCGAGTACTACCAGCGCATGGTCTCGGCGCACTACGACGAAACCACCGGCCTGCTGCGTGTAGAGGTGCAAGCCTTCACCCCTGAACTGTCGGAGCAGATGCTGCGCACCATCCTCAAGGCCAGCGAACACTTCGTCAACGAAGTCAGCCACAGCATCGCCCGCGAGCAGATGAAGTTCGCCCAAGGTGAACTGGAAACCGCACGCATCAACTACGCCGAGCGCAAGACCGAACTGCTCGACTTCCAGAACATCAACAAGGTCCTGGACGGTGGCAACACCGCACAGAGCCGCGCCAGCATCATTGCCGACCTCGAAGGCCAGTACACCAAGGAACAGGCCGTTCTCACCGAGATGCAGTTCAAGCTGCGCGCCGATGCGCCACAGGTCAAACAGCAGATCCAGAAGGTCAGTGCCATCACCCAGCAGCTGGCCAAGGAAAAGCGCCTGTTGGTGTCCTCGCCCAACGGTTCGCAGTTGAACGTGGTCGCCTCGCGCTACCAGCAACTGACCCTGGACGCCGGCATTGCCGAAGAAAGCTACAAGACCGCGGTCGCCGCCCTCGACAACGCCCGTATCGAGGCCAGCAAGAAGATCCGCACCCTGGTGACCGTCGTCAGCCCGAACACCCCACAACTGGCCCTGTACCCAGAGCGTCTGTACAACCTGGCAACCATCCTGCTAGGCCTGCTGATGCTGTACGGCATTACCCGCTTCATCCTGGCTTCCATCGAGGATCACCGTGATTAAATCCCTTGTCGTTTCCCACAAGTTCAAACTGGCAGCCCTGGCCCTCGCGACCCTGGGCCTGAGCGGATGCGGCGGCACCCTGTCCGGCGCCGGCCCTTACAAGGGTGATATCGAAGCCAAGAACCAGCCCTACAACCTGGTCGAGATCAACGCCAACACCATCGCCCCGTACATGCGCGGCGAAGTGCGCCCGGCGCAGGCAACCATCGCCAAGCCGGTGGCCCCGACCGCGCGGCTGATGGCTGGTGACACCCTCAATGTGCTGATCACCGACAACGCCCCGGAAGGCTCGGCGCTGTTCGCCCCGCTGACCACCGGCGGCACCCAGCTCAAGACCCGCATCGACGACCAGGGCACCATCTCCCTGCCCTACGTGGGTCGCCAGTTCGTCGCCGGCATGACCCTGAGCCAGGTCGAGACCATGATCCGCAACAAGCTCAAGGGCGTGACCACCGACGTGCAGACCCACGTCGAGCTGGTCGGCGACCTGTCGGGCTCGGTGCTGGTGGCCGGCGCGGTCAAGGCTCCAGGCCGCTTCAGCACCCTGCAAGGCCCGCTGACCCTGCTCGATGCGGTCAACCAGGCCGGTGGCCCGGTGCTGGAACCGCACCTGGTCAACGTCACCGTACGTACCGGCAGCGATGTCCAGCAGTTCAACTACGAAGATGTTCTGGCCGGCAACAACATGGTCCTGCGTCCGAACTCGGAAGTGGTGCTGGACCGTGCGCGCCAGCGCTTCGTGGCCATGGGTGCCGTGGGCGAGCCAGGCCTGAAGGACCTGCCATCGCAGAACACCAGCCTGCTCGATGCACTGGGTAGCGTCGGTGGCCTGCGCGAAGCGAATGCCAACCCTGAGGGCGTATTCGTGTTCCGCATGGGCGAAGGCGCCAACGCCAAGCCTACGGTGCTGCGTCTGGACATGCGTGATCCGGCGGCGGTTTTCTACGCTCGCCAGGTCATGATCAAGCCGGATGACACCATCTATGTGACCAACGCAGCTGTGTACGAATGGCAAAAAATCATCGCGCCGATCGTACAGACCATGTTGGTGGGTAATGTGACTGGCGCTATCAAATAGAACAGACTGAGGCGTGCTGGGAACAAAAACTACAAAAACAGATTTCTAGGCACACTGTATAGCAGGGATCGCCCTGCTGTTTATGGAATGAACGCAAAGCATAAGCATATATGCTCATGCTGTAATCAGTGAGACCGACAATGTTTGCTAAAATATTTTTGTGCTGCGATTTTTTGATGACTCGTCCAGAAACCCAGCGATACCATTTGCGCTGGCTTTCCACAATCCTGAACACATCACTAGGTCGCGCACTTAAAGTAAAGCCTGAAGACTTTTTGAGCGACCAGCAAAACACCTTCAGTCGTCGAGATTTTTTCGCGAAAAGCGGAATAATCCTTAACGAGTCCGAGTCTCACTTCCACTTTAATGAGCAGTCAATCTCAGAAAAGTCACTGGAGCTAATTAAAGCACCACTCCAAAACACAATTCTTATTGGCTATGAACTTTCGGAAGAAACCCGAGCCGTCTTGTCAAGAGCCAATATCTCGTATATTGACATTTGGCTTCATCCGATTCGCTTTTTAGACGATAATTTCTTTGCATTTCGATCTAATGTAAAAAAGATTAACTACGCTCTAGAATCCTTTCACCTCAAAGATGATGTCTACACACTCTATGCAGACAAACTGCGCATCCAGTCCTACATGGGGTGGGATAAATACAAAAACAGTCTAGATAATGCACTGAAGGCAAACTCAGCGCTCTTTGTTGGCCAGACTTTGACCGACAAAGCAGTTTGCCGTGACGGCACAATGCTTAACGTGCTTAATTTTAAAGATGAGTTCACCGAGCTCACAAAACGTTTCAGTCATGTGTATTTCTCACGCCACCCTATGATCAAGGGTGATGACTCTGCACAGCTTGAATTTGTTCTTTCACATGACAACACAAGCATTACAACTGAACCTGGCTACAAACTGCTCTGCACCGAATCCATCGAGCACGTAACCGGCGTTTCCTCGTCTCTAATGTATGAATCCAAGTACTTTGGGAAAAGTTTTAGTTACTTGTATCGTCCAGTTCTAGAAATCTTTGACAGAAATACTCCTTCTGGATACTACTCAGTATTTTCGAAACTTCACTCTCCTGGGTTCTGGCAGGCAATTTTAAGTGGCAGCCTCCCAACAACAAAAATATCCTCTGACTACGATTTTTTGAACCCCTCATCAAACTATCGTGACATGCTGGCGCTTTACTACAACACCCATGTTTTTGATAAAAACCATGCGTCCTTCGTCGACTCAACAAAATCAAAAAGTGTTAAGCGCAAGGATCAACCCGAATCCAAGTCAACCAAAGTAACCTCCGAGCGCCTGCAAGCCAATCCGCCATCCCTTAAGAAGCTCGAAGCCCTTATCGATCAACATGAGACTATTTCGTTTGATGTTTTCGACACGCTTCTCCAAAGAAAGACCTGGGTCCCTGGCGATGTTATTTCCTTAACAGGTCATAGAGCCCACACTGAGTTTGGAATCATCCAGGAGGACTTCGTACGTGCACGTCGTGAAGCGAAAAAGCATTCGACAAAACATGAAGTCCCTTTGACAGAGCGTTACGAAATAATCGGAAAAATTCTAAAGCTTGACCCTGCCACTACAGCAAAGCTTTACGAGTTTGAAATTGAAGTTGAAAAAGGCCTTCTTGAAGCCCGTACAATCGGGAAGATGGCTCTAGAATACGCTCAAGCTCGCGGCAAACGGGTGATTATTACATCTGACACCTATTTCTCTGAGGACCAAATCAGAGAGTTTCTTGCTGCAGCAAGCATTTTCCCCGATGAAATATATGCATCAAGCGCTTATGACGCCACCAAGGAAGCTGGCGGACTATACGAAGTGCTGCTTGCACAAGAAAAGAATAAATTATTGCATATCGGCGACAACTACAAAGCCGACATTACTAATGCCCATGCACACAAAATCAATGCGAGCTGGGTAATTTCCAATCACGACCAATTTAAAGGTAGCACCCCACAATTCCTTCGCTCAACAGGCCCCTATGGCCCAATAAAAAATGGCCTAATTCAGCGAAACACTGCTGGATATCCATCGATCACCAACGGCGCAGGATATACTAGCGGCAAGCCTTACAACCTTGGCTATAACATCGTGGGCGATATGATGCTCGCGTTCGCCGCATGGACTATTGAAAAAGCTCGGATTGATGGAGTTGAAACACTTTATTTCTTGGCAAGAGACGGTGAAATTGTCAAGAAGATGGCGGACGAACTGTTAAGCCGAATTCCCGGAAACAAAATCCGAACCCAATATTTACTGGCCTCTCGGCGATCCACCCGAGTCGTTTCGCTTCGAAACGAAAATGACATTCTTGAAGAAATTGATCTAGTAACCAAAGAGTATGCAAAGAACCCAAATAAATCGAGCCTAGACCAATATATTTCGCTACGATTCGGGCTTACAACCAAAGCGCTAAACTCTTTCGGCCTTGAGGAGCTTGAGCGCAGCATCGAAAAAACCAGCGAGAACAACGCCCCCGCACTTTTGGAAGCATGGCTAAAATCTCGAGAACTGCTTACCGCTATCTTGGAAAATGCTGCCGAAGAACGCGAACTATATTCCGAGTACTTGGATGGAGTTGGCTTTATCGAGTCTGACGCTCCGCTCGGACTCGTTGACATCGGCCACAACGGATCGCTTCAAGCCAGCCTGGCCAAAGCTCGTAATCTTAAGCAGACTCGCGGTTACTACTTCTGCACTTACGATGGCGTTGAAAGCACGCTATCTGCGGTACCCGGCCAGCATATTGGCACTGGTTTCTACAAAGACAGAATCAGCGCTTCTGACAGAACACAAAAATACATTCGATATGCACTTATTATCGAATCTCTGTTCCTCAACAACAAAGGAACCTTCCTAAGGTTCCAAAAAGAGTCCGACCAACTCTCGCCAACATTCCTTGATGGAAAGGAACGCGCCCGCGCCATCTTTAATCAAGAAATACATTCCGGCTCGCTGCAGTATACAAAAGACCTTCTTGACACCATTCAAGAGTGCTTCAACTCAATACAGATCAGCCATCTGTGGATGTATGACGATGTATGTGGCCGCCTGTTCTCGATGCTAGAATCTCCAATGTATCGAGACTCCGAGGTATTTTCCGGCATTACTATCGAAAACTACTTTGCTGGCCGCCCACTACGATATTTCGTCCCGCCAAAGAACCGCCTGGATGTTAGCCCAACACTTTGGAAAGAAGGTACTCAAGCGCTAAAAAATGGGCTCAGCGCACTTAAACAGTCGGCTCTCGAAAAACAAAACCAGGCAAAACTTGAAACCAAGAAAAAAGCCAGGACCGACATCCACAAACAGTACGTGGACCTAGAAGCATCTGCTCGCAGACTCTTCAAAGAACAAAAATTTTCCGAGGCCGCGTCTGCGTTCAACATAGCTTTTGAAGCGAAGCCCGAAAAGCCAAATCTATTGCGCGCGGCTTCAGAGGCCTATCTGTTAGCAAACGACCGAAAATCCGCTATTGAGGCCTTGATTAAAGCTCAGCAGCTAATGCCCAACAACCAGAAACTCAAGCTAAGGCTGCTTACACTTAAGATGCCTTATTTGAAAATATTTTTTGGCAACAATAAGTTCGATATTTCATCCCAGGCCTAAGTTAGTTTTTCCGCAGGCAGATCAGCTTTAACTGCCTGCGGAAAAAATACTAAACAAACATATCCGCTTATAGACATCAAATGTTGACGTCAAAAATCCGTCGCCTATTGACAAAGACATCAAAACGAAATATTAAGACGGTCCAACTGAAACCTGATGCAGAGAACCGCATGCCTGTACTGAACGAAGCGACCGATTATAATGACGAAAATGGAAATTCGATCATCGGTACAGCTACGAGCAAAGGAAGGCTGACAATTTTTTTCGGCGCAAAGAACTGCCGAATTGAAATTGAAGAGGGTGTTACACTTAAAGATGTAAACATTACAATGCAGGCAGATGGCGGCACTGTCATCTTAAAAAAAGACACCGAACTCCGCGGAAGAGTTAGAACCGGCTTAAATAGCACTATTATTGTGGGATCTCGCCTGAAACCCACAGGCTCCATGAACATATCAGCCGCCGAAGGGACATCCGTTACAATAGGTAACGACTGCATGTTTGCAGTAGATATTGATATACGAAGCGATGACGCGCACCCAATATTTTCACGTTCAACTGGACAGAGACTGAATCATAGTCGCTCCGTAACCATAGGAGACCATGTGTGGCTTGGCCCACACGTGGCGGTACTTTCCGGGTCTAACATTGGCAAAGGAAGCGTGATTGGCTATCGGTCAGTAGTTAAGGGTGAAATACCCGAGCACTGCATTGCTGTCGGCACCCCAGCAAAAGTCACTAAAACAGATATTGTTTGGGACAAACTCCACTTGTCCGTCCAGCAACCATGGAGTTTTGACTCTTCTGAAGGATTGTCCCTCTGGAGTCCTGACGTATAACTCCACCTCAAATCTAAGCTAATAAGACCATGATCAAAATCACCCCCACTATCACCTGCTCCAACACCGCCCCCTTCGTCCTCTTCGGCGGCATCAACGTCCTCGAATCCCTGGACCTGGCCCTGACCGCCTGCGCCGAGTACGTGCGCGTCACCGAAAAGCTGGGCATCCCTTACGTATTCAAGGCCAGTTTCGACAAGGCCAACCGCTCCTCGATCCACTCCTACCGTGGTCCGGGCATGGAAGAAGGCCTGCGGATTTTCGAGAAGGTGAAGGCCGAGTTCGGTGTCCCGGTGATTACCGACGTGCATGAGATCTACCAGGCTGCGCCGGTTGCCGAAGTGGTCGACGTACTGCAGTTGCCTGCGTTCCTGGCGCGCCAGACCGACCTGGTGATGGCCCTGGCCAAGACCGGCAAGCCGGTGAATATCAAGAAGCCCCAGTTCCTGAGCCCTTCGCAAGTGCAGAACATCGTGCACAAGTTCAAGGAAGCCGGTAACGACCAGCTGATCCTGTGCGACCGCGGCACCTGCCTGGGTTATGACAACCTGGTGGTCGACATGCTCGGCTTCGGCGTGATGAAGCGCACCTGCGAAGACCTGCCGATCATTTTCGACGTGACCCACGCCCTGCAGCAGCGCGATCCGTCCGGCGCCGCCTCCGGTGGTCGTCGCGAGCAGGTGGTCGAACTGGCCCGTGCCGGCATGGGCGTTGGCCTGGCCGGTCTGTTCCTGGAAGCGCACCCGAACCCGGACCAGGCCAAGTGCGACGGCCCGAGCGCCCTGCCGCTGGATCAGCTGGAACCTTTCCTGGCACAGATCAAGGCGCTGGATGATCTGGTCAAGTCGTTCCCACCGCTGAACATCCGCTGAACCCGTACGTCTCCAAGCAAGGATTGTGAAGATGGCAAGTACAGAACAACGGGTGGCGATCGTCATTCCGGCCCGCTATGGCTCCACCCGCCTGCCGGGCAAACCGCTGGCCGACATTGCCGGCAAGCCGATGGTGCAGCACGTGTACGAGCGCGCGCTGCAGGTCGCCAATGCCCAGGTGGTGGTGATCGCCACCGATGACGAGCGCGTTGCCCAGGCCGTGCGCGGGTTCGGTGGCGAATGCGTGATGACCTCGCCGGATCATCCGTCCGGCACCGACCGCCTGGCGGAAGTCATGGCCCAGGTCGAGGCGGACATCTACATCAACCTGCAAGGTGACGAGCCGCTGGTGCGCCCGGCCGATATCGACGCCCTGGCCGCCGGCATGCTCGCCGACGCCAGCGTGAAGGTCGGCACCTTGTGCCACCCGATCGACAGCCACGAAGCCGGCAATCCCAACACCGTGAAAGTGGTGCTGGGCAACAACGGCAACGCCCTGTACTTCAGCCGCTCGCCGATCCCCTACCCGCGCGATGGTGAAGTGGCTCATTACCTCAAGCACGTTGGCGTGTACGGTTATCGCCGCGAAGTGCTGGCCGACTACAGCAGCCTTCCGCAACCGATGCTCGAGCACGCGGAAAAGCTCGAGCAACTGCGCTTGATGGCCGCCGGCTACTGCATCCGCGCCTATCAGGTAGAACCAACCGGCCCGGGCGTTGATACACCCGAGTGCCTGGAGCAGGTGCGCGCCCTGATGAGCGGCCAGCCCCCTGCCTCGCAGCCGACGCTGAAGGACATTCGCCTGGTGATCACCGATGTCGATGGTGTGCTCACCGACGGCGGCATCTACTACGACGCCAGCGGTGAATGCCTGAAACGCTTCCATGTCCGCGATGGCATGGGCATGCGCCTGCTGGAAGAGAACGGTGTGCGTGTAGCCGTGTTGTCGGGTCGTGATTCGGCCACCCTGCGCAAGCGCGTGGCCGACCTGGGCATCACCCTCTGCCAGTTCGGCGTGAAGGACAAGCAGGCCGCCTGCAACCAGCTGATGGCCGAAGCCGGTGTCAGCGCCGCGCAAACGGCATGCATCGGCGACGACTGCATCGACCTGCCGGCGTTCGCCGCCTGTGCACTGTCATTCGCGGTGGCGGATGCACCGGTGTACGTCAAAGCGGCGGCCACCGGTGTGCTCAATGCTGCTGGCGGTACTGGCGCCTTCCGTGAAGTGGCGGATGCCATCCTCTTTGCCCAGGGCAAGGATGCGGTGCTGGGTACAGCGGTAGGCTACGCGCAGGTGATGGCCAAGATGGCGCAGTAAGGCCAAATGAAAAACGGGGCCGTTGTAGGGCCCCGTTATTCTTCATGCACAGGCGGAAGGATCAGTCGAAAATCTCGACTACACCTACCACCGCATTGTTCTGATCGGTCACCGCCAGGGCGCGGATCTTGTTATCGAGCATGTAGGCTTCAGCTTCCGACAACTGCGAATCGGCCTTGATGGTATGCGGGTTGGCCGTCATGAACTGGGCGACGGTCGCGTGGATGATGCCTTCGTCTTCCAGCAGGGCACGGCGCAGGTCGCCGTCGGTGACGATACCGACCAGGGTGCCCTGGTCCATGACCACGGTCAGGCCCATACGGCTCTGGGTCATGACCAGCAGGCAGTCGTGGAAGCTGGTGGTCGGGGTTACTACTGGTGCCGGCGAGTGCATGACGTCGCTGACGCGGGTCAGCAGCTTGCGGCCCAGGCTGCCGCCGGGGTGGTAGCGGGCAAAGTCCATCGGCTTGAACTGGATGGCTTCGATCAGCGCCACTGCCAGGGCATCGCCCATGGCCATCGTGGCCAGGGTCGAGGTAGTCGGTGCCAGGTTGTTCGGGCACACTTCGCGCTCGACCGAGATGTCCAGCCAGATGTCGGCATGCTTGGCCAGGGTCGACTTGCCGTTGCCGGTCATGGCGATGATCTTGTTGCCGAAGGACTTCAGGCTCGGGATCAGTTTGATCAGCTCTTCGGTCTCACCGCTGTAGCTGATCAGGATTAGCACATCGATGGGTTTGAGCATGCCCAGGTCGCCGTGGAAGGCTTCGGCCGGGTGCAGGAAGAAGCTCGGGGTGCCGGTGGAGGCGAAGGTGGCCACCATTTTTTGCCCGATCAGGCCGGATTTGCCCATGCCGCACACCACGGTGCGTCCCTGGCAGCCGAGGATGAGTTCGACAGCCTGCTGGAATTCGCCATTCAGGCGGTCGGACAGCTGGGTGACAGCCTGGGCCTGAGCGATCAGGGCTTCTTTGGCAATAGCGAGGTGATTCATCGTTTGACGTTCGTCCTTGAAAAAACAGCGTGGTAATCGAGGGCGAATTTTAAGGTTTTTGCAAGATTTAGCAAAGTCGCATTACCGCCGGAGTCGCAGTTTAAACGTATTTTTCGCACCCGCCCCGTCAACCACGGCCATCGGGATAAACTTTTCGTTGTGCCGCCGGGCTGTATGACGCAGCATATTATTACCGAAACCGCGACAAATCAGACGTACGGCGCTTGCCTAAGTTGAAGTTATGAACATGGACCTACACCCCCTGCAAGGCTGCAGAACGCTTTACCGCTGGCAACACGGTCACCTGGAAGACCACCTTCGCGCCCTGTTGCCCCATTGGGGCGACAAACCCCTGACCATCACCAGCCAGGACCTGAACGCCAACGCGTCGTTCGTCAATTATGTGCGCCACCATCGACTGCTCGACCCCTGCACCGGAGAGCCGTTCGAGCTGGTGGAGAAGTCCATCCGCAAGCTGGGCTTGATCGGCAGTCAGGAAGCACGCTTCCACCGCATCCAGGACATGCTGCGCGGCAGCGAGCATTTCCACTACCCGGCCTGTCTGGGGGTCATCGAAACCCCCTGGGAAAGCCTGATCTTCACCGAATTTGTACGCGGCAAGCCGCCGCGCATGCAGGCCATTGCCGGGCAGCTGGCATTGGGCATTGCCGAGCTGGAAGAGCGCAGCCACCGCTACCTGAGCAACCAGCCCTGGCACAAGGCTGCGCTGTTCTGGAGCATGGACTTCTTCCGCCCCTGGTTCCTGCTACGTCCGCGTTTCAACTATGCGCGCTGCCTGCCCGAACTGCAGCGCCTGGCGGCCAGCGACGAACGCTTCGCTGGCCTGGCCGACTCCTTCAAGGGCTTCGAACCGCTTCTGACCCGACTGAAGTCGGCCGCCTGGCAAAGCCCGCGCTGTATCAGCCACATGGACTACCTGCGCAAGAATCTGTTCATCGACAAGGGCCAGCTGCAGTTGATCGACTGGAGCGAAGTCAAGGTCGGTCGGGTGGGGTTCGACGGCGGCGCTTATCTGGGCAGCCTGTTCAGACGCAAGGACATGCCGGCGTTCCTCACCGCTCGGACGCAGTTCCTGGAAGCCTACCAGGCTGCCCTGCCCGCGCACTTCGATGGCGTTGAGGCGCTGCGCAACCTGGATTACATGTTCCTGCTCACGGCGCTGTTCCATTGCCTGCGCCCGGAGACCATCAGCGAGTATCAGGAAAAGCAGCGCATGCCGCTGCTACGGCAGAAGTACGACTACCTGCTCGGCTTGCTCTGAAGAAGGCGCGCAAACCAGATGTAGGAAATATCTGATCTGGAGCACATTTTTATCCACAAATTCAGCCGGCCAATTGTTAAGATATGTGGCTCTTTGCGCGCCAACTTTTTCCTTCGGCCTGTTTCACAGAAGCCGCCCTGGCGCAGTCACGCACTTAAACGGATTTTCGCTGCTCGTTCATGGATGATGTTGCTCCCCGCCCGCGTTTGCTGATCCTCTCCAAAGGCGCTCAACGCATAGCCACACTGCCCTCGCTGCTGCCCGATTTCGCGCTGCACAACGGTACTGTGCGCGATGTGAAGGATGCCGACTGGGTGATGGCCTGGGGACGCAAGCCCAGCGCGATCAAGGCCATGGCCGAGGCTGCCAGCAACCAGCGACCGGTGCTGACCCTCGAAGACGGCTTCCTGCGCTCCGTGGGCCTGGGCGCCGACGATCCGCCGCTGTCGCTGATCGTCGATGATCTCGGCATCTACTACGACGCCAGTGCGCCCTCGCGCCTGGAGCAGTTGATCGCCACGCCACTGACGGCCAGCGAAAGCGAACGCGCCCTGGCGCTGCAACTGCTGTGGCAACAACAGCGAGTCTCCAAGTACAACGACGCGCGCATCGAAGCGCCGGAGCTGCCTGCCGACTGTGTGCTGGTGGCCGACCAGACCTGCGCCGACGCCTCGCTGCAAGGGGCCGGGCCCGCCGATTTCAAGGCCATGCTCGATGCCGCCCTGGCCCGCTACCCCAGCAGCACCGTGCTGCTCAAGGTCCACCCGGACGTGGTGGCTGGGCGCAAGCGCGGGCATTTCGACCTGGCGGCACTGGCGGGTCATCCGCGGGTGCAGGTACTGGCGCGCAATGTGCACCCGGCCGAACTGTTGCCGCACATGCGCGCGGTCTATGTGATGACCTCGCAACTGGGCTTCGATGCGCTGCTGTGGAATGTGCCGGTGCACACCTGGGGCATGCCGTTCTACGCCGGCTGGGGCCTGACCGATGACCGTCTGCCGCCACCGTCGCGGCGCCAGCCGGCGAGCCTTGCGCAGTTGATCCATGCCAGCCTGGTGCGCTACCCGCGCTATGTCTGCCCCGAGCGCGGCCAGCCTTGCGAGCCGGAAATGCTGATGCACTGGCTCGGCCTGCAACGCCGCCATCGCAGCGCCCTGCCGAGCGCCATCCAGATGCTTGGTTTCAGCCGCTGGAAGGAACCGCTGGTCAAGTTGTTCTTCGAGGGCAGCGCGATCCACTTCGTCAAGCCCGAGCAGCCCCTGAGCCCGGGCCTGCCCGTGGTGTCCTGGGGCTGCAAGCACGATGCTGAACTGGCAAGCCATCCGCAAGCGATCAGTCGGGTCGAGGATGGCTTCCTGCGCTCGGTCGGCCTGGGTGCCGGCAAGGCCCGTCCGCTGTCCTGGGTTGTCGACGACCTGGGCATCTACTACGACGCCACGCGTACCTCGCGCCTGGAGCGCATCCTGCTCAGCGAACCCTTCGACCCGGCGCTGCTGGAGCGGGCCCGGGCCCTGCGCCTGGCCATCTGCCGCGCCGGCCTGACCAAGTACAACCTGCCCGGCAGCACCTGGCAGCGACCGCCACAGGCGCAGCGGGTGATCCTGGTCACCGGCCAGGTGGAAGACGACGCCTCGATCCGCTTTGGCGCCCATCGCATCCGCAGCAACCTGCAATTGCTCAAGGCCGTGCGTGAGCGCAACCCGGATGCCTGGCTGCTGTACAAGCCGCACCCGGAGGTGCTGGCCGGCACCCGCGCCCAAGGTGCCGATGAAGCGCAGACCGTGCAGTGGTGCGACGAGGTCATTGGCGACAGCCCGTTCCAGCAGTTGCTGGAGCGTGTCGACGAGGTCCATGTGCTGACTTCCCAGTCCGGCTTCGAAGCCTTGTTGCGCGGTGTCCCGGTGACCACCTACGGCCAGCCGTTCTATGCCGGCTGGGGCCTGACCCGCGACCTCGACCTTCACCCGCAGGTGCAGGCCAGGCGCTCACGAACGCTGAGCCTCGATGAACTGGTTGCAGGCACCTTGCTGTTGTACCCCACCTATGTCAGCCGCATCACCAATCGCTTCACCACGGCTGAACAGACCCTTTACGAATTACAGAATTGGCACGCGTTACCGCAGTCAGGAGCAACATCCAGATGGCAGGACTTGATAGAGCGCTTGAGCAGTTTACTGGGCATCCGTCGCCCGAGAAGCTGACAGCGCGGGCACCGGAATGCCCTCTTCCACCCTGCGGGCGCAACAGTTTTCTGTTCTTGCAAGGGGTCAGCTCGCCGTTCTTCGACCGGCTGGCCAAGGCCCTGCGCGCGCGCGACCAGCGTGTGCACCGGATCGGCTTCAACGTTGGCGACGTGCTCTACAGCTCGGGTGCGCGCAGCCTCTTCTCGGCGCGCCCGGACGAGCTGGAAGGCTTCTATCGCCAGCGCTTCGACGAGCTTGGCATCACCGACGTGGTGCTGTTCGGCGACTGCCGTCCGGTGCACCGCCCCGCCGTGGCCCTGGCCCGGCAACTGGGCATTCGCGTGCACGTGTTCGAAGAAGGTTACTTTCGCCCCTACTGGATCACCCTGGAGCGCGACGGGGTCAACAACAACTCGCGGCTGCCACGCGACCCGGCCTGGTACCGCGAAGTCGGCAAGCACATCGAGCGCTATGGCAACGGCACGCCGTTCAAATTGTCCTTCGCTGCCCGCGCCGCCCATGACGTGCTCTACCACAGTGGTGGCGCGCTGAACAAACTGTGCTTCCCGCATTACCGCACCCATGCGCCCTACAGCGCAGCCAAGGAGTATGCCGGCTTCATCCGCCAGGGCCTGCGCCTGCTGCTGGCCGCACGTCGCGACGATGCCCTGGTGGCCGAAGTGGCACGGGAAAAGCGCCCGACCTTCCTGCTGCCGCTGCAACTGGACAGCGATTCGCAGATCAAGGATCACTCGCCCTTCGCCAACATGTTCGAAGTCATCGACCATGTCATCGCCTCGTTCGCCGCCCATGCGCCGAGCGCCGCGCGACTGCTGGTGAAGAACCATCCGCTGAGCCCGGGCCTGGTCAACTACCAGCGCATTACCCAGGCACTGGCGCAGCAGTACGGGGTCAGCGACCGGGTCGATTACCTTGCCAGCGGGCACATGCCGACGCTGCTGTCGCACATTGCCGGGATGATCACGGTCAACAGCACCGCCGGTGCCTCGGCACTGCTGCACAAGCGCCCGACCTTCACCCTGGCCGAGCCGATCTACGCCATGCCCGGGCTGACCCACCAAGGCAGCCTCGACGATTTCTGGCAGCACCCGCAAGCACCGGACATGGGCCTGTTCCATCACTTTCGCAACACCGTCATCCACACCACCCAGATCAACGGCGGCTTCTATACCCGCTGCGGCATCGACATGGCCGTGACCAATTGCCTGGACGTGTTGCTGGCAAAAACATCAAGAATCGAAAACTACCTATGACTCACCGCTCTACGCCCCGCTGCATCCTTATCACCGGCGCTACCGGCGGCATCGGCGGTGCCCTGGCGCCCGCCTATGCCGCCCCGGGCGTGACCTTGATCCTGCAAGGCCGACGCCTTGAACGCCTGGAAGAGATGGCCAGCGAATGCCGTGCCCTCGGCGCCCGGGTGTTGCTCGAAGCGCTGGACGTACGTGACCTGGAGGCCTTGCGGGCGATGGTGCGCCGGGTCAGCGCGACCGAGCAGCCGGACCTGGTACTGGTCGGCGCCGGACTCAACACGGCGGTGGGCAGCAATGGCGAACCGGAGCGCTGGGACGACAGCCGCGCCCTGCTCGACGTCAACGTCACCGCGGCGCTGGCCACGGTCGACGCAGCGCTGCCGGCCATGCGCGCTCGCGGCGCCGGGCAGATCGCCCTGTTCAGCTCGCTGGCGGGCTGGCGCGGCCTGCCGGTCACGCCCACCTACAGCGCCAGCAAGGCGGCGATCCGTGTCTATGGCGAAGCGATGCGCGACTGGCTGGCCCCGCAAGGGGTGAAGCTCAACGTGATCGTGCCCGGCTACGTCGAATCGAAAATGTGCTTCGAAATGCCTGGTCCCAAACCCTTCCTGTGGACCGCCGAAAAGGCCGCCCGACGCATCAAGCGCGGGCTGGCAGCCAACCAGGCGCGCATCAGCTTCCCCTTCCCGCTGAACCTGGGCACCTGGTTGCTGGGGGTGATTCCACAGCGCCTTTCTTCGTTCATTCTGCGTGGTCTGAATTACAGTGAGTGAATTGTCCATCCTCCAGGTCGGTGTGTTCGGCCTGCTGCTCACCGTGCTGATCGAACGTCTGCTGACCCCCCGCCCGGCACTGCGCCGCCCCTTGAGCTGCTGGTGGCTGCACGCCGGCGCCTGGTGCGTCAGCCTGGCGCTGCTCTACGGCCTGACCGCGCGCCCGCTGTTCAGCGGCGTCAATGTGCTGCTGGTGTGGTTGCTGATCGTGATGGTCAGCAACGCCAAGTACCATTCGCTGCGCGAGCCGTTCGTGTGCGCCGACTTCGAGTACTTCAGCGATGCGGTGCGCTTTCCGCGCCTGTACCTGCCGTTCTTCGGCTTCGGCAAGGCGGCCGCACTGGCAGCCGGGTTCATCGCCTACCTGTGGGCCGGGCTGAGCTTCGAGCTGCCGGTGGCCGGCGCGCGCCTCGATGCGTTGTGGCTGGGTCTGACTGGCATGCTGATGCTGAAGCTCGGCCATCGCCGCGCGCCCCCGAGCTTCGATGCCGAGGCCGATGTCCGCCGCTGGGGGCTGACCGCCAGCCTGTGGCGCTACTTCTGGGCCGCCCGGACCAAGGTCGACCGCAACGCGCTGGGTTCGCCGTTCGCCGCCCCGGTTGCAATCCCGGCAGGCAAGCCCCTGCCTGATCTGGTGTCGGTGCAGAGCGAATCGTTCTTCGATGTCCGCGAGCTGTGGCCCGGGGTCAGGACCGACGTGCTTGGCGAGTACGACCGCCTGGCCGGTGAAGCCCTGGCCCGGGGCAAACTGCAGGTGGCTGCGTGGGGCGCCAACACGGTCCGCACCGAGTTCGCCTACCTCACCGGCATCCCCGGCGAGCGCCTCGGCGTGCATCGCTTCAACCCCTATCGGGTGCTGGCGCGCCAGGGCTTGCCAAGCATTGCCGCGCACCTCAAGGCCCAGGGCTATCGCACGATCTGCATCCACCCTTACGACGGCAGTTTCTATGGTCGAAACAAAGTGCTGCCGGCACTGGGCTTCGATGAATTCATCGATGTGCGCAGCTTCAACGCCGGGCAAAAAGCCGGGCCGTTCATTGGCGATTGCGCCGTGGCCGACAAGATCCGCGAACTGCTCCAGGACCCGGCCCGCCAGCAGCCGCTGTTCATCCATGCGGTGACCATGGAGAACCACGGCCCGCTGCATCTGGAGCAGGTGGAAGCGGACGAGCTTCCCACCTGGTTCGAGCGCCCGCTGCTGGCCGGCATGGACGACCTGGCCCCTTACCTGCGCCATATCGCCAACGCCGATTGCATGCTGGGCAAACTGCGCGCGACCTTGCTCGACCATCCTCGCGAGGCGCTGCTGTGTTTCTTTGGCGATCACGTGCCGATCCTGCCCGACGTCTACCAGGCCATCGGTGCGCCGGCCGGCGATACCGACTACCTGATCTGGTCGAACCGTCGCCAGCCCGGCGCCAGTCCTTGCCCGCTCAAGGTCGAGGCCTTGTCCAGCCGACTGCTGGCCTGCGCCAGGGACCTGCGCACGCCCGCCGCCGTCGCCGGGGTCGCCTGAGCGTGGTGAAGATCGTGCTCGGCTCGAGCCTGGCGCCAGAGCGCACTGCCGACCCGGCGCTGTCGCGCGTGGTGACCCAGGGCCGCGGCTCGCTGGCCTTCATCCTCGGCGACACCGCCTGCCGCCAGCGCCTGCTGGGCAACAGCATTCACTGGGACCGGGTACTGCTGGCCTTCGAAGAAGACCAGCCGCTGGGCTATGTCGCCTTCAAGCATCACCTGCGCGGCCCCTTCGCCCTGCGCGCGCAACCCTTCGTCGAAGAGTTCGGTCGGTTCCAGGGCTGGCTGCGCTTTGCCGCGTTCTGCCTGAGTGAGTACCGCGAGTGGCGTTACTCGTTCCTGCTGTACGGGCTGCGGGTGAACAAGAGCGCGCGTAACCAGGGCGTCGGTTCGGCCCTGGTGCAGGCCTGCTGCGCCCATGCTGCACTGAGTGGTTTCAAGGACGTGCACCTGGAAGTACCACTGGACAATCAGCGCGCCCGCAACCTCTACCTGCACAACGGCTTTCGCCTGCTGCGCAAGCGCTGGGTGCCCTTTCCGCCTGTGCGCAGCATGCACCGGCGAGCGGAGCCTGCGCTTTGAACCACCGCGACCTGACTGCGATCGACCTGCAATCCCTGGTGCCAGGCCCGGGCTGGATCGGCATCATGTCCCAGTGGGTGGCCTGGAAGGTCCTGCACCTGCCGCAATTTCTCCAGCCCGAAGGCCAGCCGTTCTGGCTGTGGCGACGTGGGCGCAAGGCCCCCGCGGGCCTGAAGGCGATTGCCGGGATCGGCTACAAGGACTCCTCGGCGCCGGCCCGGGTGTTGTGCCAGCGCTGGGGCCTGCCCTACATCGCTATCGAGGACGGCTTTTTGCGCTCCTCGTCGCTGGGCGTGGAAGGCGATACGCCGATGTCGCTGGTGGTCGATCCGGTGGGCATCCATTACCTGGCCGATCGCCCTTCGCTGCTGGAAAACATCCTGCAGAACCCCCACGACCTCAGCCCTGGCGAACTGGACAGCGCCCGCCAACTGATCGAGCTGATGCGCAGCAGCGGCATCGGCAAGTACAACAACGCCCCGGACCTGGACCCCGACGACCCACTGGGCCGCGAGCGGCCCCTGGTGCTGGTGGTGGACCAGACCGCCGGCGACTACTCGATTCCCGGTGGCGGCCTGTGTGAAGCCGACTACGTGCGCATGCTCGACGTGGCCCTGGCGGAGAACCCGGACGCCGAGGTACGGGTGCGCATTCACCCCGACTGCGTCGGCGGGCACAAACCCAGTTGCCTGCTGGCGGCAGCCACGGCCCGGGGCGTTACCCTGGAATCGCGGCCGGTGTCCTGGGCATCGCTGGCCCGGCGTGCGCGCCGAGTCTATATCGGCACCAGCCAGGCCGGCCTCGAAGCGCTGATCCAGGGGGTGCCGGTCACCTGTTTCGGCCTGCCGTTCTATGCCGGCTGGGGCCTGACCGATGACCGCATGCCGATCCCCAGGCGCCAGGCGCGACCGGACCTGGTGCAACTGGTGGCCGCGGCCTACCTGCGCTACTGCCGCTACGTCGATCCGCTGACCGGCCAGCTCACCGACGCCCTCACAGTGGCCCGGCAACTGGCGAGCAAGAAAGCCCGCGATGCCGAGTTCGCCGGGCCCATCACGGTACTGGGGGTCAAGCGCCACAAGCAGCACAATATCCGCCGTTTCTTCAGCAGCCGCTGGGGTCGCCTGGACTTCGCCGTGGACAGCCCGGCGCTGCTGGACAAGGTCGCCGCCGAGCGCGGCAAGGTGCTGGTCTGGGCCGCGCGCGAACCTGCCGACCTCAAGGACCGCGCCGCCGCCCTGAAGGTGCCGCTGTGGCGGGTCGAGGACGGTTTTCTGCGCTCCAACGGCCTGGGCGCCCTGAACGCGCCGGCCCTGTCGCTGGTGCTCGACCGTCACGGTATGCATTTCGACGCCAGCACTGCCAGCGACCTGGAGCGCCTGCTGGAACAGGCGCCATTCGATGCCGCCACCCTGGCCGAAGCCGCCGCGCTGCGACAGCGCGTGGTGGCCCTGGGCGTCAGCAAGTACAACCTGAAAAGCGACGCCGCCAGCCAGGTGACCGCCCGCCCCGGCCAGCGACGGATCCTGGTGCCCGGCCAGGTCGAGGACGACGCCTCGCTGCGCTGCAGCGCCGGCGCCCTGCACGACAACCTCGAACTGCTCGCCCAGGTGCGCGCCGACGCCCCGGACGCCTGGATCGTCTATAAGCCGCACCCGGATGTCGAGGCCGGCAAGCGCCAGGGCTCGGTGACCGATAAAAGGCTGCTGGCGCTGGCCGACCAGGTGCTGCCCGGTGCCGACATCGCCCGCCTGTATGACCAGGTCGACGAAGTCCACACCCTCAGTTCCACCTCGGGTTTCGAAGCGCTGCTGCGCGGCCTGACCGTGGTGACCTACGGCACGCCCTTCTATGCCGGCTGGGGTTTGACCCGCGACCACCAGCCTTTGCCGCGCCGTACCCGGCGCCTGACCCTGGACCAGTTGGTAGCCGGCGCCCTGTTGCGCTATGCGCGCTATGCCGACCCCCAGCACGCTTTGCCCTGCGATGCCTGGCATGCCCTGGCCTGCCTGTCTGCCGCTCGCCCGCAGCGCCTGGCGCACCATCCGCGCCTGTTGCCGCTGCGCAATTACACCCGGACCATGCTCGGCCACGCTCGTGCAAAGGTCCCTCTCAAGGATTAGACCATGCCTGCATCATTGAAGGATCTGGGCCGTTACGCGGCATTGCCCTGGCACTGCCTGCAGTTGCTGACTCACGCCAAGTCATTCGAGAACAACCCGGTAATCGGCAGCTCACGGCTCAACGCCCTGGGCCTGCATGTGCAGCGCCGCCAACTGGCCATGGCCATGGCCAGCCTGCGCCGTCGAGCACTGGCGCCACGGATAGACGCGACGGAGCTGGCAAGCTTCGAGGAACAGGGCTTTTTCGTCCGCGAGAACGCCCTGCCCGCCGAACAGTTCGCCGCGCTGCGCGCCGAACTGGGCGAGCTGCGCAGCCAAGGCTGGGAGATGCGCCAAGGCAAGGCCGTGACCCGGCGCGTCAGCCTCGACCAGGATGTGCTCAACCACAACCCGGCCAGCGCCGCCTTCGTCGCCGACCAGGGCGTGCGCGACCTGATCGCCTATGCCTCGTCCAATACCGGCGGCATCACCTATCAGCTGCAGTCGATCGTGATCGATGAGGCCACTGCCGAGCAGGATCCGCAGACCCGCCTGCATGCCGACACCTTCCACCCGACGGCCAAGGCCTGGCTGTTCCTCGATGACGTGGCCGACGACCAGGGCCCGTTCAGCTACGTGCCCGGCTCCCATCGCCTGACGCCGGAGCGCCTGGCCTGGGAGTACCGCCAGAGCCTGGGGGCGGCCCGCTCGACCGAGCAGATGCACCGTGAAGGTTCATTCCGGATTCATGAAGAAGAACTGGCCGGGCTGGGCCTGCCCGCACCGCGGCGCTTCGCGGTGCCAGCCAACACCCTGGTGGTGGCCGACACCTCGGGCTTCCATGCCCGCTGCCCGAGCCTGACCCCCAGCCACCGGGTGGAAATCTACGCCAGCCTGCGGCGCAATCCGTTCATCCCGTGGCGCGGTGCCCACCTGTTCGCTCTACCCTGGATCGCCAACCATCACATGCGCTGGGACATCCGCCTCAAGCGCCTGATGGGCTTCGACAAGCGCAGCCACTGGCGCTTCATCGACCGGCTCAACGCCTACGAAAAGCCCTGGATCTGAGGCAAATCTGAGCACAGCGCGGTCAGGTTTTACGGCCGCTTCGCGGCCGATCGCAGCCTGGCGGCAGCTCCCACAGTTTGAGCTGCAATCGGTGTGGGAGCTGGCGAAGCCTGCGAACGGCTGCGCAGCAGTCGCAATCCGACCACATCGTTGAACCAGACGTCCCGCAGAATCAGGCGAGCCTGGCCATCTCTTCGAACACCCTGGTGGTGGCCGACACCTCGGGCTTCCATGCCCGCTGCCCGAGCCTGAGCCCCAGCCACCGGGTGGAAATCTACGCCAGCCTGCGGCGCAATCCGTTCATCCCGTGGCGCGGTGCCCACCTGTTCGCCCTGCCCTGGATCGCCAACCATCACATGCGCTGGGACATCCGCCTCAAGCGCCTGATGGGCTTCGACAAGCGCAGCCACTGGCGCTTCATCGACCGGCTCAACGCCTACGAAAAGCCCTGGATCTGAGGCAAATCTGAGCACAGCGCGGTCAGGTTTTACGGCCGCTTCGCGGCCGATCGCAGCCTGGCGGCAGCTCCCACAGTTTGAGCTGCAATCGGTGTGGGAGCCGGCGAAGCCTGCGAACGGCTGCGCAGCAGTCGCAATCCGACCACATCGTTGAACCAGACGACCTGCAGAATCAAGCGAGCCTGGCCATCTCTTCGGCGACGATGGCCACGGTGCGGGTGATCTGCTCTTCGCTGTGCTCGCAGGACACGAAGAAACGCACCCGCGCCGCCTGCTCCGGCACTGCCGGGTAGAGGATCGGCTGGGCATTGATGCCGCGCTCGAACAAAGCGCTGGACAGGCGCCCGGCCTTGAACGAACTGCCGGTGATCACCGGAATCACCGCCAGCCCGGTGCTGGTGGCGGTGTCCAGACCGGCCGCCCTGGCCAGGCGCAGGAACAATTCACCACGGGCCTGCAGGGTCTGCACCCGCGCCTGATCAAGGGCCATGCACTGCAACGCCGCCAGCGCCGACGCTGTGACTGCAGGCGGCATGCCGACGCTGTAGAGAAAGCCCGGGGCGAGGAACTTCAGGTGTTCGATCAGCGCCGTGTTGCCGGCGATGTAGCCACCGCAACTGGCCAGGGTCTTGCTCAAGGTGCCCATCCAGATATCCACGTCGTCGCCGGCCAGGGCGAAATGCTCGCGAATGCCTTTGCCGGTCGCGCCCATTACCCCCAGCGAGTGCGCCTCGTCGACCATCAGGAAGACCTTGTGCTTGCGCTTGAGCTCGACGAAGCGCGGCAGGTCCGGGTAGTCGCCGTCCATGCTGTAGATGCCCTCGACCACCACCAGCACCCGCTCGAAGTGCTGGCGCTGCTCACCGAGGATACGGTCCAGTGCCTGCCAGTCGTTATGGGCGAAGCTCAGACGCCGCGCACCGGACAACTGGATGCCCTGCAACACGCTGTTGTGGATCAGCTCGTCATGCAGCACCAGGTCGCGCGGGCCGAACAGGTAGCCGATGGTGGTGACGTTGGTGGCATGACCGCTGACCAGCACCACCGCATCGTCGACCTCGTACAGGTCGGCCAGGGCGCGCTCAAGCTCCCGGTGCAGCGGGCGATCGCCGGACACCGGCCGGCTGGCCGACACCGAGGTGCCATAGCGATCGATCGCCGCCTTGGCCGCTTCGGCCACCTGCGGGTGACCGGAGTAGCCCAGGTAGTTGTAGCTGGCGAAGTTGAGGTACTCGCGCTCGCCGATACGGGTCTCGGCGCCCGCCGTGCCCTGGTGCAAACGGAAGAACGGGTTGGCCAGGCCCAGGCGTGCGGCGCCCTGCTGCATCACCCGCAACTGCTGGTAGCCAGGGTGCTGGTCGAAGCGATAGAAGGCTTCCGGCACCTTGAGCGCCACCTGTTGCGCTTGCTCCAGGGTGGCGCCGGGGGCCCCGTCGCCCGCCTCGCTGCGACGGCGTTGCAAGGCTTGTTCGATCAGCCGTTGCTTGATGCCGGCATTCAGGCCGGAGGGCGTTTTAGCAGTCATTGCAGGTTCACTCGGTCAGACATCATTCAATCAAACGGTCAGGTGCCGCAGCCGTGTCCGCCAGCTCGGCGTTCAGCTCGGCGATTTGTTCCGGGCTCAGTTCACTGCCGTGGCGGGCCAGCACGTTCGCGGTCAACGAGGTCGATGCGGGTGCCTCAGCCGCTTCGCCACGCAGCAGTTCGAGGATGCGCACGCTGAGCTTGTCGATGCTGGAGCTTTCGCTGAGCTCCATGACCGGCAGGCGAATGCCGAAGCGTTCTTCCAGCGCCACCACCAGCTCGACACTCATCAGCGAGTCCAGTCCCAGTTCTTGCAGCGGCCGCTGGGTATCCAGCCGGGCTGCCGGCAGGCGCAGGATTTCACAGACCTCATGCTTGAGCAGTTCGACGAAACGCTCCAGCACCTGTTCGTCATCCAGCTCGGCGAGCAAGCGCTGGATGTCCTGGGCATCGCCCTCATCGTCCTGCTCGCCACCGTGGGCGCGGACCAGCTCGATAAAGCGCGGGGTGGCGGCGCTGGGCAGGAAGCGCGACAAGGCTTTCCATTCCAGCTCCAGCACGCCGATGCCGTCGTCGCCGCTCAGTAGCATCTGCTCCAGGTGCGCCAGGGCCACGTCGGCGCGCAGCGCTGCGCCACCCATGCGGCTTTGCAGGGCATCCTTGATCTGCTCGTTACGGGCCAGGAAGCCGACATCATCGATGGCGCCCCAAAGCACCGCCGTGGCCGCCAGGCCTTGGGCGCGACGATGGCGGGCCAGGGCTTCGAGCCAGTGGTTGGCCGCCACGTAGTTGGCCTGTCCCGGGTTGCCGAACAGGGTGGTGGCCGAGGAGAACATCACGAAGAAGTCCAGCGCCAGCCCGCAGGTCAGTTCATGCAGGTACTGCGCGCCCTTGGCCTTGGGCTCCAGCACACGCTGCAACTGCCCGGCATCGAGGTTGCGGATCAGGCCGTCGTCGATCACCGTCGCGGCGTGCACCAGGCCGCGCAACGGGTAAGGCGTGGCGGCGATGTGTTCGAACACGGCGCGCAGTTGCTGCGGGTCGGTGATATCGCAAGCCAGCGCCTGCACATCGATACCCTGGGCCTGCCAGGCGGCCAGGCTCGGCTGCGCCTCGACACTGGCCGGGCCGCGACGACCGAGCAGCACCAGGTGTCGCGCGCCCTTGTCCACCAGCCACTGCGCCGTGCGCAGGCCGAAACCACCGAGGCCGCCGGTGACCAGGTAGGTCGCCTGGCCATCGAGCTGCAGCTGTTGCTGCGGCTGCTCGCGGGTGTCCACCAGGTGCTCGATCGGGTTGCCGTAGGTGACCACGATCTTGCCGATCTGCCGCGCCTGCTGCATGTAGCGGAACGCCTCGACCACCTGGTTGGCATCGAATTCTCGGAACGGCAGCGGGTGCAGGATGCCTTGCTCGAACAAATCCATCATCTGCCCGAACAGGCGCCGGGTCAGTTGCGGACGCTCGCTCATCAACTGGTCGGCGTCGATGCCGAAGTAGCTGATGTTGTTGCGGAACGGCCGCAGGCCGATGCGCGTGTTCTGGTAGAAGTCGCGCTTGCCCAGTTCGAGGAAGCGACCGAACGGCTTGAGCACCCGCAGGTTGCGGTTGATCGCTTCGCCCGCCAGGGAGTTGAGCACCACGTCGACACCCCGTCCGCCGGTGATTGCCAGGACTTCGTCGGCGTAGGCGAGGGAGCGTGAATCGAACACTTTGTCGACACCCAGCAGGCGCAGGAAGTCGCGCTTCTCGTCGCTGCCGGCGGTGGCGTAGATCTCGGCGCCACACCACTTGGCCACCTGGATCGCGGCGATACCCACGCCACCGGCGGCGCCGTGGATCAGCACTTTCTCGCCCGGCTCCAGGCGCGCCAGGTAATGCAGGGCGTAGTAGACGGTGAAGAAGGTACTGGGGATGGTCGCCGCCGCTTCGAACGACATGCCGTCGGGAATCCGCGCCACGGCGTTGGCGTTGGTCACCAGGCGGTTGGCGAAGCTGCACGGGCCGAAGCCGACCACACGGTCGCCCGGGGCGAAATCGCCCAGTACCTCGGCGCCCTTGCCCTGCACTACGCCTGCGAATTCAAAGCCCAGCGTCGGGCCGGAGAAGCCGTTCTCGATGGCTTCGTCGGACAGCAAGCCGAGGGCGAACATCACGTCGCGGAAGTTCAGGCCGGTGGCCCGCACGGCGATATCCAGCTCGTCCGCCGCCGGCAGGCGCGGCTCACGCACTTCCCAGCGCAGGTTGCGCAACTGGCCGGGCAGGTCGAAGCCCAGACTGATGCGCTGGTCTGCCGCGTCAATGGTGTCATGCTTGTCCGCCAGCACGCGCAGGCGCGGTACGTAACGCAAACCGTCGGCGCTGATGGCCATTTCGTTTTCGGCGTCGGCCTGCAGCAGGGCCGGGACCAGGCTGTCGATCGATGCGCCATGGGCCAGGTCGAGCAGACGGATCGGGCAACTGGCGGATTCGTTCGCCAGGGTGCGGCCAAAGCCCCAGAACGCGGCGTCGGCAATCGCATCCACCTGCTGTGCGCTGTCGCCGCTGTACAGGTGAGCGGCAGCGCCACGGGTCAGCAGCCAGCAGTGCGGGGCCAGGCCCAGCGATTCACACGCCTGGACCAGCGCCGCGGCCTGCATGCAGCGCTCGCCCTGGGCATCCAGGCCCCGGGCGGCATCGAAGCCGGCCAGGTGCACGAGTTGCTGCGGCGGCTGATCCAGCGCGGCCAGTTGCTGCGCCAGCGACCGGGCATCACCCGGCACCAGCAGGCTGACCTGCTGGCCCTGCTCGCGCAGGCGACTGGCCAACTGCTCGGCGGCGCCCTGCCCGGCCTCAGCCAGCAAGGCCCAGTGCTGGCAGGCGACTGGCGCCAGCGGCGCAGCGCTGCCCGCCAGCTTGCCGGCAAGCATCAGGTAACTGCCACAGCCATTGCCTGGCAGGGCTTCGAGGGTATGGGTCAGGGACAGGCCATGGCGTTGCAGCTCGTGCTGCCAGAAGCCTGGACGCTGCTGGCGCGACAAGGCCTGCTCGGGGCCGGCCAGCCACCAGTCGGCCTGGGCACCGAAGACGAAATCGGCCCAGCGCGCCGGGTGCTGTGCCAGCAACGCCAGTTGCCCATGGGGGTTGAGCTGGGTTGCCACCTGGCGCAAGGCGGTGCCAATGCTGTCCAGCGCCGCCAGGTCGGTCGGCAGCAGTACCCAGTCGTAGTGACCGGCAGCGGCCAGTTGATCGAAGCCGAGGATATCCAGCGCCGGGCACTCGTCGCACAGCATCTGCGCCAGCTCCGGCTCTTGCACGCAATAGCTGTAGTCCACCCGGTCGAAATCGACCGCGGCGTACAGCGACTCGGCAAAGGACGGCCCGCCAAAGCCGAGCTCCAGCACCCGCAGGCGCTGCCCGGCCGGCAATGCATCCAGGCGTTGGGCCAGGGTCTGGCGCAGGCCGGCGAGCAGGCGTTGCTGGCCACTGGCACCCAGCACCAGGCGGGTCAGGCTGGCGCCGCTGGTTTCCCGCGGCAGCAGGGTTTCAAGTGACTGGCGACCGTCGAGCAGCGCCTGCAAGTGGCGCCCGATACGGCCCACCGAATGAATCAGCTGGAAGTGTTCCGGGTAGCTCTGGAACAGCTCCTGCCAGATCGCCTCGGACGTCGGGCGCTCGCCGGCATCGGCAAGCTGCCAGCCACCGGCGGCATCACGGTCGAGGCTGCCGTCTTCCAGGCCATGGCGCAGCAAGGTCGCGAGGAACTCAGCCGGCACGGTCGCCTGTTGCGACCACAATGCAACCTGTTCGGCGCTCAGGCGGCCACCGGCCTGCTCGATCAGGTCGAGCACGAAACTTGAACACAAGGCATCGAGCAGCGGCTCGACCTCGTTGAGGTAGCGCACCTGCACCGGCTCATCGGCCAGGCCCTGCAGATGATCGGCCAGCGCCGTATCGAGCAGGGCTTCACGCAGCACCGGCACGACCTGACCCGGGGCGGCGACGCCGACATGGGCCAGGTGCTTGATGTCGCCGGAGCGATCGCGCTGCAGGCGCACGCCACGGAAGCGCGCCTCCTTGATGCACAGCACCGCTTCGCCGCGGGCGTCATAGAGGACGAAATCGACCAGCAACGAATGCTCGGTGCGCTTGAGCTGCCGCACTTCGGCCAGGCACGGCACGCCCCCGTCGCGAGCAAAGGCGATGCGTCCGAACTTGACCGGAATGAACGCCAGGCCCTTGTTGCGGCCCGGCTGGCTCACCAGCAGTTCGGTGATCAACTGGAAGGCACCGTCGAGCAAGGCCGGGTGCAGGTGCAGCGACGTCAGCTCGGCGCTGATCGCAGCCGGTACACTCAACCGGGCCAGAATGTGCGCCGGTTCCACCCAGACAGCCGACACAGCCTGGTAGGCCGGCCCGTAGTTCAGGCCGACCGCCGCGGTCAGTGCCAGGTGCTGCTCGCCGCTGAAATCCGCCGGGCGCTGTGGCAATGCCGGGGCACGACCGCCGAGCATCACCCCGCGTGCCTCGCCGGGCAGGCGCGCGACCACATGCTGTACCCACTCTTCGCGCTGGGCCAGGGTGCGCGAGACGATGCGCAAGGTGCCATCGGCCTCCTCGACGCTGACGCGAATCTTCTTGCTGCCTTCGCTGCCGAGCAGCAACGGGTTGTGAATCTCCAGTTCTTCGATGTCGACGAACTCGCCTGGCTGGTGCAACAAGGCCACAGCCAGGGCCAGTTCGGTGAAGCCGGCGCCGGGGAACAGTACCGACTCGCCGACCTTGTGATCGCCCAGGGTCGGGAACAGCTGGGTATCCAGACGGTTTTCCCAGGTCAGGGCACGGTCGGCCAGCGCATAGCCGAGCAAGGGATGCACGCGCTCGCGCTGCAACAGGCCGGACGACTCGGAGCTGACCGGCAACTGGAAGTGATCGCGCTGCCAGGCGTAGTTGGGCAGGCGCAGGTTGGCACCGGCCACCGGGAAATGCGCCTGCCAGTCCGGCTCGACACCGGCGATCAGCAGCTTGGCCAGGCAACGCTCCAGCAGCACTGGGCTGTGGTCCTTGCGCAGCAAGGTGGCGATCACCTGGCCGGCGACCTCGCGCTGGGCCAGGGCATCGGTGACGTAGCTGCGCAGGATCGGGTGCGGGCCGACTTCGACGAACAGGTTGCAGCCCTGCCCCACCAGCGCGTCCATCGCACCCTGGAACAGCACCGGCAGGCGGATGTTCTGCCACCAGTAGCGGCTGTCCAGTCGCTCGCCATCGAGTTGGCCACCGACCACGGTGGAGTAGAACGGAATACGGCCGGTGCGCGGGCGGATGTGCGCCAGGTCGCTGATGACCTGCTGTTCGATCGGGTTCATCGCCGGCGAATGGAAGGCGTAGTCCAGGGCCAAGCGACGGGCGAAGACCTGGCGCTCGCCGAGCACCTGCTCCAGCTCGCCCAAGGCCTCGACACAGCCTGCCACGGTGGCACCGCGGGCGCTGTTTTCGCCAGCGATCACCAGACGCTCGTCCAGGCCCAGTTCGGCCAGTACGGCAGCGGTGGCTTCAGCCGACAGGCCCACGGCGGCCATCTGGCCGTTGCCACGGGTCAGGCCCTGCAGGCGGCTGCGGTGGAAGATCACCTGGGTGGCGTCCTCCAGGCTCAGGGCACCGCAGGCCCAGGCCGCGGCCACTTCGCCAACGCTATGGCCGATCACCGCCTGGGGATGCACGCCCTGCGCCGCCAGTACACGGGTGACGGCCACCTGCAAGGCGAACAGTGCCGGCTGGGCAATCTCGGTGCGCGCATAGCGATCGTCGCCGTTCTCACCCATCAGTTCGGCACGCAGCGAGTAGCCCGCCAATGGCTGGAACAGCGCATCGACTTCAGCGACCGCTGCCTCGAACAGTGGATCACCGAGCATCGCCCGGCCCATGCCTTGCCACTGCGAACCGTTGCCGGAATAGACGAAGACCGGGCCCTGGACCTGGTCCAGCGCCTGCCCGGCTTCAAGCACCGAACTCAGCTCGCTGAGGCTCGGGTCCTGGGCATAGTCGGCCAGCGCCTGGGCGGATTCGGCCGGGTCGGCGCTGATCAACAACAGGCGATGCGGATGGGCATCGCGACGGAACATGGCCTGGTAGGCGACGTCGTAGTAGCTGGCTTCGGGATGCGCGGCCAGGTAGTCGGCAAAGCGCTCGGCCGTGGCGCGCAGGCCTGCGGCATCCTTGGCGCTGAGCAGCAACGGCAGTCGGCGCGCCTGGTTCGGCGCGGCCGGCACAGGCTGCGCTTCGGCGCTCTGCAAAATGACGTGGGCGTTGGCGCCACCAAAGCCGAACGAGTTGATGCCGACCGTCAGCTGCCCTTCAGGCTTGAGCGTGCGCGGCTCGGTGACCACGTCCAGGTTGAGGTCGACAAAGTCGATGTTGGGGTTAAGCGCTTCGACCCCGATGGTCGCCGGAATCTTGCGCTCGGCCAGGCAGTTGAGGGCCTTCATCAGGCCGGCAACGCCGGAGGCGGCTTCCAGGTGACCGAGGTTGCTCTTGATCGAGCCGATCGGCAGCGGATTGCCGGCGCCACGGGCCTGGCCCAGGGTCTCTCCGATGGCACGGGTCTCGACCGGGTCACCGACCGCGGTGCCGGTGCCATGGGCTTCGAGGTAATCGAGTTGCGCAGGGTCGATGCCGGCCTTGGCATAGGCGCCTTTGAGCAAGGCGGCCTGGGCCTCGGCGTTGGGCAGGGTCAGGCTGGACTTGCGGCCATCGGTATTGACCGCACTGGCCGCCACCACCGCCAGGATCGGGTTGCCATCGGCCAGGGCCTGGTCGTAGTCCTTGAGCAGGAACAGTCCACCGCCTTCGGAACGGGCGTAGCCATCACCGCTCTCATCGAAGCTGTGGCAACGCCCGGTGCGCGACAACATCGACGCCTTGGCGAAGATCATGAAACCGAACGGGTGCATGTGCAGGCTGATGCCGCCGGTCACCGCCTGGTCGATATCGCCACTGAGAATCGCCTGGCAGGCCTGGTGAAAGGCCACCAGCGACGACGAACAGGCGGTGTCGATGGCCATGCTCGGACCGCGCAGGTCGTAGAAGAACGACAAGCGGTTGGCGGCGATGCTCATGGTGTTGCCGGTGGCGGTGGCGCCATCGATCGAGGCCATGTCTTCGACCAGGCGATAGGCCTGCTCGACACTGGCGATCCCCAGGTACACGCCGCAGTTGCTGCCACGCAGGCTCGACGGCTTGACCCCGGCGTTCTCGAAGGTTTCCCAGCACATTTCCAGCAACAGGCGTTGCTGCGGGTCCATCACTGCCGCTTCGCGCGGCGAGATATTGAAGAACCCGGCATCGAAAGCGCTGACGTCACCCAGGCTGCCGGCAGCGAAGGTGTAGCTGGTAGCCGGATTGGCTTTGTCCGGGTGCAGGAACTCGGCATGCTCCCAGCGCGAGGCGTCGACCTGGGTCACCAGGTCGCGCCCGGTCATCAGGTTTTGCCAGAAACTGCTGGTGGTGGAGCCAGGGAAACGAAAAGAACAACCAACAATTGCAACCTGTTTACGCTTTGTCAAAACCCATTCCTTTAAAAACCACTGGCACCGTCCCATCCTGCGGACAGCCGGCAAGCCTGGCCAATTCAACTTTGGCAGTCGTTAAACGTCTTTATGTGGATCATGCTTGGTTCTGGAGATCACCTTGCGAGGCACCTGGGCCACGCAAGGTAAACGGCGTGTGCGCTACGCGGGGACGACCTTCAGACTTATCTGATTGAATAATACGCGGTCTGGATGATAAGGGAAAACCCCAAGCGCCAGTCGCCTGGCGAATGTCCGAACCGGTTCACACAATGGTCGTAGCCGATTGCAGTTATAACCTAATAACGAACTAGTCTATTTGGCTATAAAAAAACCTTTATGCTGGCTGCCATCCGATCACGGGCACGTTGGGCGTTAGGTTGACTATGGATGTAGGTTCTTTCGGCTTCACCATTGCAGGTCTGGTTGTAGGCTTCATCGTCGGCATGACCGGCGTCGGCGGCGGCTCGCTGATGACCCCGATCCTGCTGTGGTTCGGCATCAACCCGGCCACGGCGGTCGGCACCGACCTGCTCTATGCCGCCATCACCAAGGCCAGTGGCGTCTGGGTGCATGGCAAGAACAAGAACATCGACTGGAAGATCACCGGCTGGCTGACCCTGGGCAGCGTTCCGGCTGCCGCCCTGACCCTGTGGTTCCTCAGCAGCCTGGACGCCGACACCCAGGCGGCCAACGCCATCATCAAGCAAGGCCTGGCTGTGGTGCTGGTACTGACCGCCCTGGCCATCCTGTTCAAGAGCAAGCTGCAAGCCTTCGCCAACAAGCACGCCGGCGACCGCTGGCACCTCAACGGCCGCACCCTCAACCTGCTGACCGTGGTCACCGGCGTCATCCTCGGCATCATGGTCTCGCTCACCTCCATCGGTGCTGGCGCCCTGGGCACCGTGGCGCTGTTCCTGCTCTACCCCTACCTGGTCACCCGTCGCCTGGTCGGCACCGAGATCGCCCACGCCGTGCCCCTGACCCTGGTCGCGGGCCTGGGCCATGCCAGCATGGGCAACATGGACTGGTCGCTGCTGGGTTACCTGCTGCTGGGCTCCTTGCCGGGCATCTATCTGGGCAGTCACCTGACCGGGCGCATTTCCGACGGCGTCCTGCGCCCATGCCTGGCGGGCATGCTACTGATGATCGGCTACAAGCTGGCGTTCTGAGACCACCCCCGCACAGCGTCTCATCGCGGCTTGCATAACATATGGAAATCCGTATATTCGGATTTCCATATGTTAAAGCGGGCAACTGCGATGCTCACCCCTGCCGCACTATTCAAGTCCCTGGCCGACGAAACCCGGACGCGCGCTACCTTGCTGATCGTTCGCGAAGGCGAACTCTGTGTCTGCGAGCTGATGAGCGCGCTGGATGAAAGCCAGCCGAAAATCTCCCGCCACCTGGCGCAACTGCGCAGGTGTGGCCTGCTGCTCGACCGTCGCCAGGGCCAGTGGGTCTACTACCGGCTCAACCCGCAACTGCCCGCCTGGGTAGGCGAGGTGCTGAAGCTGACCCTCGATGCCAACCAGCACTGGCTGAGCGACGACAGCGCCCGCCTCGGCGCCATGGGCGAACGCCCTGCCCGACCTACCTGCTGTTGATAGCGAGAATGTCCCGATGCGAATCCTGTTCATGTGTACGGCCAACAGTTGCCGCAGCATCCTGTCCGAAGCCCTGTTCAACCACCTGGCCCCGGCGGGTTTCGAAGCGGTCAGTTCCGGCAGCTTTCCCAAGGGCCAGGTACTGCCCCGCAGCCTGACGACGCTCCAGCGCGCCGGTATCGCCACCACGGGCCTGTCCAGCAAGGGCAACGACGCCTTTGTCGACAACCCGCCCGATATCGTCATCACTGTGTGCGACAGGGCCGCCGGCGAAGCCTGCCCGGTCTGGTTCGGCCCGGCGCTCAAGAGCCACTGGGGCCTTGAGGACCCTTCCGAGGTCCGGGGTAGCGAGGCGCAGATCAACACCGCCTTCGACGCCACCTTGGCGCAGATCGAACGACGCTGCCGCGCCTTCCTCGCCCTGCCTTTTGCAACGCTGGACGCAGATGACCTACAGCGCGAACTCAACCGTATCGGCACCCTGTGAGCGACGAACCCATGAATGAAGACCTGCCCAACCTCGACCTCGAACTGATCAAACCCTTCGCCGCCCACGACGGCCACAAGCCACGCATCCTGCTGCTCTATGGCTCGACCCGCGAACGCTCCTTCAGTCGTCTGCTGACCGAAGAAGCGGCGCGCTTGCTCGAACACTTCGGCGCAGAAACGCGAATTTTCAACCCTAGCGGCCTGCCCCTGCCTGACGACGCCCCGACCAGCCATCCCAAGGTCCAGGAGTTGCTGGAACTGATGCAGTGGTCCGAAGGCCAGGTGTGGTGCTCGCCGGAGCGCCACGGCGCCCTTTCGGCGGTGTTCAAGGCACAGATCGACTGGGTGCCGCTGGCCCTCGGTGCGGTGCGCCCGACCCAGGGCAAGACCCTGGCAGTGATGCAGGTGTGTGGCGGCTCGCAGTCGTTCAATGTGGTCAACCAGCTGCGGGTGCTGGGCCGCTGGATGCGCATGTTCACTATCCCCAACCAGTCATCGGTGCCCAAGGCCTGGCTGGAGTTCGACACCGACAACCGCATGAAGCCTTCACCCTACTACGACCGAGTGGTGGATGTGATGGAAGAGCTGGTCAAGTTCACCCTGCTGTTGCGCGATCGTGGTGAGTACCTGGTGGATCGTTATTCGGAGCGCAAGGAATCGGCAGCGGCGCTGACCCAGCGGGTGGGGCAACGCTCGATCTGATAGAGTGCGGCGCAGCATTTCCCTTGAAACGGACCCTGAGGTTTTGCTGATGACCCACCCCTCACGCCTCATTTTTCTCCCCGGCGCCTCGGGCAACACCGACTTCTGGCGCCCGGCCGCGCGGCAACTCGTGCACCCGGCACATCAGCTGCATGTCGGCTGGCCCGGCTTCGGACCGACTCCGGCCGATCCGCAGGTGAACAGCCTGGATGATCTGGTCGCCCGCCTGCTGCCGGCCATCGACCGACCTACGGCGCTGGTGGCGCAGTCCATGGGCGGGATCGTCGCGGTGCGTGCCGCACTGGAGCGACCCGAGCGAATTACTCACCTGGTGCTCAGCGTTACTTCAGGCGGGGTGAACATGCCGGCATTCGGTGCCCAGGACTGGCGGGCGGATTTCGCCGCCGAGTACCCGGGCGCGCCGCGCTGGTTCCTCGATGAGCACAGCGACCTCAGTGCGCGCCTGGCGGATCTGAGCATGCCGGTGCTGTTGCTCTGGGGTGACCGTGATCCGATCAGCCCGGTGGCTGTGGGCGAGCACCTTGCCCGCTTGCTGCCCCGTGCAACGCTGCAGGTGCTGGCAGGTGCGGGGCATGACCTGGGGAACAGTCATGCATCGGAGGTGGCGCAACTGATTGACAGGCATATGCTGTCGTAACCTGACACCCGTGTGTCACGCTGTTTTTTTACTGCCAGCCCGCCTCATGGCGGAGCGCAACAACGCATCCAGCAAGGCTTTGTTCTCCACCCAACGGCTCAGCGACCAGGACACGGCCAGTGAAACCAGTACCACCCCTACGCTCACCATCAGCGACCTGGCGCTGGACCCGTAGGCAAAGACCTGGAACACCCCAAGGGCGAACAGCATGATCGGAAAATGGATGACATAGAGGGTGTACGAATAGCTCGCGTGCTTGTGCAAACAGGTCGAAAACCTCAACTTGCCGCCGAGCAACATCGCCATGAAACAGGCAAACCAAAGCCCCGAAACCACCCTGAACATATTGATCTTTTCATAGACCACTTCGTTACCCGATGGATGGCGCCAGAGCGCATCGGCTGTCACCGCAACCAGCGCGACACTCATGACCAGGAAGAGCCAGGTGTAAACCCGACTACTCATGGCCGGATGACGCTGGTGAATCAAGGCCAGCACAAAGCCGGAAAACCACACGGGTGCGAGCAGGAAGAACAATGAGTTGCCATGGGTGACAAATGCGGTAACGGCCACAAGCACCAGCGCCAGCAGCTTCTTTCCAGGCCACAGGAAGATGGCAGCCGCTATCACGTAGTACCAGGCTTCCAGCGACAGACTCCACAGCGGGCTATTGGCGGAGGGATTCTCTACCTTGAAACCATTGAGGAAGGTCAGTGCGCCCCAGATATCTGCTGTCGACGTAACAAACCCTGTGCGAATGAAGTCGACACCTTCAATCGGCAGCAACGCATTGGAACCGGAAGGAAAGAAATGCGGGGCAATCAGGCCAAGGAACAGCATCAGCATCAACGCTGCAATCAGCGGCGGATAGAGCCGCAGCACGCGAGCCTTTGTATAGTCGCCAATACTGAAAACTGTATGTTTGCGGACATTGTTGCAGGCTGATTTGCCGATGAGGAATCCACTCAGCACGAAGAACGCCATCACCGCAAATTGCGCCACCAGGACAACCACGGTAAACCACGACCCGAGCGTTGGTAAAAGCAGGGTCTGGTAGGTATGGCCCAACAACACTGCAAAGGCTGCAAGTGCCCTGATCGAATCAAGCTGCTGCGACTGATCCTGCGTCAAGCGAGACATACGCCACCCTTACCCTAGGTTCTTGTACATTGCGGCGCCGGAGCGACCCGCCTCGAGCTTGTCGATCAACCTGCGGCCCAGCGCAATGCCCGGTTTCTCGACAAAGCGATAGGTGAGCCACGAGACACCAGCGGTCAACGTCAACACGCACAAGAAGAACAGCAGGCTGTTCAGATCCCCGCTGGCGAACAGAAGGTTGATCTGGGCGTTACCCAGGATCTTCAGCACAGCGATATGGACCAGGTACATGCTGAAACTCAACTTGCCAAGGAACACGGTCAGTCGATTGACCAGCAACACCGTGGGCCGGTAAGCCAGGAAGATCGAGAAAATGGCAAACATCGCACCTGCCACGACATGATGCTGGACAAACGTCTGGCTGGGACGCCAGAACTCCAGCATCAGCAGCACGAAAGCAACGCCACCCAACACAAGGCTTTTCAGACCGATCGTGTGGTTTTTTACCAGGAACAGGTACGCCATGATCCCCATGATGAAAACCGGGAGTTGGCTGAAGAAGTTGAAGAATGCAAATCGATCAATCAGGTAAGCCTGAGGCGCCTGGTAATTGAAAATCATCGAGGACAGCGGTGCATTGAACTGCTGCAGCACGATACAACTGATCAGGATAAACAACAGGTAATAAAACCTGCGAACACACATCAGCAGTGGAAACACCAGATAAAAGGTCATTTCGACCGCCACCGACCATCCGCCGGGGACCACTGAGTTGATAGTCTCAGGATGAAAACCGTGGAGAAACAAGGCGGTCATCGGAACGAACCACCAACTGATGCCGTTTGGCGCAAAATAGGACGCCGCAGTACCGTTCAAGAACAGAAACAAGATAATTGCCAGATAAAACATCGGCGCGATCCTGAACAGCCTTCGCAGATAGAAGCTGCGCACCGGATAGACATCCTTGCCTTGTCGGGCAACCCACGACATACACAAGGTAATGGCACTGGCGATATAAAAAAGCTGCACCCCACTTGCACCTTCGCCCATCATTGTCAGGAGCCAGGTACTCAAGGGCTTTACATATTGAGACGCATGAACAAGTACAACCAGTGTTATAGCGATACCTCGAACAGCATCAATATAGTCATATTTTTTTATATTTATTTCCGACATCAACATCACTCACAGCCAGGAAAATATCGCCGCGCCATTATCCATAAAAACCAACCGTTCGCCAGCGCATGGCCGAGCCATCCATCGTCGTTTCGGGACCTCTGCGTGAGCACTGTGCGCGGCCAACGGAATGCCGCCACTCCCAAAAAAATGGTTCTTCACGGAATCCTGGGGGGTATGTTCCTTGGGTTCGGGTGTTGGGATTGCGAGATTATCCATTCCATGTGGCGACGCTGGCGGCCCCTTCCGCCTTTACGGCGGCCTACTTTTCTCTTGGGAAAAGTAGGCAAAACCGCTTGCTCCTGCATACGGCCCTCCGCTGCGCTACGGGTCCTCTCGCTCCGGCGCCCTCCGGGGCCACGCGGCCTACGACTTGCTACGCAAGTCTACGGCTCGCGCTCTTCGGCTACGCCGAAGGTGCTGCGCACGGCCCCTACAGGCACCTCCACTCGGCCTCCTGAAGTCGCATTCTGCGGCGCCTGAACTGACGCGCATGAAGATCAAGAGCAACCGTAGGAGCGGGCTTGCCCCGCGATGGCGTCAGCCAGGCTGCGCCAACATCTGCCTTCGAAGATGCGCCAGCACAGACACCACCCGTAACTTCGCGACTTCAGGAGGCCGAGCGTAGGTGTCTGGAGGGGGCGGGTGCGTAGCACCCTTCGGCGTAGCCGAAGAACGCGAGCCGTAGACTTGGCGAAGCAAGTCGTAGGCCGCGCAGCCCCTGGAAGACACCGTAGCGAGGGAACCCGGAGCGCAGCGTAGGGCCGTATGTAGGAGCGAGCGGTTTTGCCTACTTTTCCCAAGAGAAAAGTAGGCCGCCGTAAGGGCGGAAGGGGCCGGCAGCGTCGCCACATGGAATGGATAAGCTCGCAAGCCCAAGCCCAAGCCCAAGCCCAAGCCCAAGCCCAAGCCCAAGCCCAAGGAGCCTAGCCCCCCGGGATTCCGTGAAGAACCAAAAAAATACGGCCCTTCGGAACGCTGCCCGCCTTTCGATCAGACCATTGGGCCGAAAGGCAATACTTAACCTGACCACTCTATGTCTCCGAGCCAGCGAGGCAGCAGCTACGGGATTGAAACCAGCTTCAACCCGATGACACCGGCCAGTATGAGACCGATGCACACCAGCCTCATCGGCGCTGCGGAGTCGCCCAGCCAGACTATTCCCACCATTGCTGTACCGGCAGCACCAATGCCTGTCCAGACCGCATACCCGGTCCCCATCGGCAAACTGCGCAACGAAATGGATAGCAGCGTTACGCTCGACACACCAGCGGCCAGGGTCAGCAGCGCAGGCGTCAACCGCGTGAAACCATGGGACGACTTCATGAACCAGGCAAAGGCAATTTCCAGAATGCCTGCCACGCCAAGTAAAACCCACGCCATCTTCAGCCAGCCTCCCGATTGAATTACGCCGCAGCAGCCGGCGTCGAGCGGAATGCCACGCCGAAACGATTGAAGGCGTTCATCAGGCCAATGGCGTAGGTAAGATCGGCCAGTTCCTTGTCATTGAACTGTGCAGCAGCAGCGGCATAATCGGCATCGGGAATGCCGTTCCGGGTGACGCACGTCACACTTTCACCCCAGGCAAGGGCGGCCCGTTCACGCGCACTGAACAGCTCACCCGCATCACGCCAGACCGGCACCAGCACCAGTTTGTCCTGCGCCAGTCCCGACTTGATCAGGTCCCGCGAGTGCATGTCGATGCAGAACGCACAGCCGTTGATCTGCGAAACACGCAGGTACACAAGGTCGACGAGCGCCTTGGGCAAAGCGGATTTTTGCAACGTCATGTACACGGCACCAAACGCCTGGTAGCCCTCAGGGGAGGCTTTGGTGTAATCGATTCGTTGGGTCATGATGAGTCCTTGGAGTGAACGAACAAGAGACTCAATCATCGGGGGACATGGCCTATGCCAGAAGGTCCATGATTGGTCTTCCGCACTGGGCCATGCTGCCGCGACTCAGGCGGACTGGATCAGCATGCGAAGCTGCCGTCCCAGGGATTGCGCGACACTGCGCGATTCGATGTTGGTGAACCCCACCAGCAAGCCGGGGGCGCTTCTGGGCTCCACGTTCCAATCCGACAGCGCTTCGGCGTACAAGCCATGCTCAAGTATGCGGGCAACCAGATCGCGATCCAACAGTGGCGCCTTCAGGCGCAGGACCAGATGCATGCCGCCTGGCTGAACGTCAATGTGCACATAGTCCTGCAACTCGCTCTGAAGGCCAGCGACTGCCAGGGCTCGACGTTCGGCGTAGAGCTTGCGCATCCGCTGGATGTGCCGCGCAAAGTGCCCCTGGGCGATGAAGGCACTGACCATCGCCTGGGTGAGCTGGGGGCTTCCGCCGGTGAAGGTCTGGGTAACCAGTTCGAAGCGCTCGACCAGCATCGGGGGAACAACCAGATAGGCAAGGCGTATGCCCGGCATCAGCACCTTGCTGAACGTGCCCGCATAGAGCACCCGGCCGTCATGATCCAGGCTCTTCAATGCCGGCAACGGACGACTGACATATCGGTATTCGCCGTCGTAATCGTCCTCGATGATCCATGCTGCTTCGCGTCTGGCCCACTCCAGCAGCGCCAGGCGCCGCGCCAGCGACAAGGACACACCCAGTGGGCTCTGGTGGGCAGGGGTGACGACCGCCGCTCGCGCCCGGGGAGCCCGCGCCAGCCCTGTGGCAACCAGCATCCCCTCCTGATCCACCGGCACTGCGACGGTCGCGATAGCCCGGCGTTCGAGCAGTTCGCGTGTCGGCGGGTAGCCCGGATCTTCGATCCAGACGCTATCGCCTGCCATCAACAGAGCCTCGGCGATCAACGAGACCGTGTGGCGATAGCCGCTGGTGACGAAGACCTGGGACGGCGAGCAGGTAATACCCCGCGCAACCTGCAGATACGCTGCAATCTGAGTACGTAACTCAGGCAGGCCACAAACCGCCGGATGCACCATGTCCGCAGCCTGCATGGCGCGCAGGCAACTGGCACCCAACCGCGCCCAGACCTTGCGCGGGAAGCTGTCCAGCGCCGGCAAGCCCATTTGCAACGGGCGTATCGATTCGGGGCGAAAGCTGGTCGCGGTGACGGTGACTTCTGGCGCTGGCGCCCGCTGCGCAACAGGCGCAATGGACGGCAGGTCACTGGCGACGATGGTACCGGCCTGTCCCCGGGCCTGGAGGTAGCCTTCGGCGGCGAGCTGCGCGTAGGCCGCATCGACGGTCCCCCTGGACAGCCCAAGCTCCTTGGTCAACGCCCTGACCGAAGGAACCCGCTCGCCGGGCTTGAGCACACCGGCGGCGATGGCGTCACGCAGCCGGTCATAGACCTGTCGATACAGCGGCGTTCCGCTGGCAGGGTCAAGTGCAGCGAGGCCACTGATTTGGGGGGTAGGCATGGTCTGGCTATCCGGGGCGATTATTACGCCTGAACTATACCACCCGCTCTTCACGGCCCTTCATGGACCAATACTCGTGTCGATTCATGGCTCTGGGGTGGCCACAACCCGGCTCGTATGCTTTGACACCGACCAACAACACCGGAAAGCGCAATGAAGAGAATCCTGCATGTCAGTTGCAGCCCAAGGGGAGAAGTCGCGGAAAGCTTCAGGCTGGCCCGGCGAATCATCGAACGGCTTCAGCAGAATGAGCCGACAGCCCACTTGACCCACCGAGTCATCGGCGATGGATCCCTGCCGCACATCGATGCCGACCATGCTCAGTCACAGGCATCGGATAGCGATGTGTCGCCGGTCGGTTCCATGGCCCGCTCTGAAGCGCTGATCCAGGAGCTGGAATGCGCGCACTGCATCGTCATCAGCACGCCGATGCACAACCTGGCAGCGCCCTCGGCCCTGAAAGCCTGGATCGATCATGTGGTCAGGGTTCGACGCACCTTTACCATCACCCGGTCCGGCAAGGTCGGCCTGCTGGCTGATCGCCCCGTGTACGTTGCCATTTCCTCCGGCGGCCGATTCAGTGGAGAACTGGCACGCCAACCCGACTTCCTCACCCCTTACCTCAAGGCCATCCTGCCGACCATCGGGCTTCACGACCTGAGGTTTTTCTCCGTACAGGGCACCAATGCCGCACAGGAATATGTGTTGCAGGCAAGGGAGCATGCGGAGCAGGCATTGCAGGAGCATTTTACCGACTGCACAGCAACACCTTGCGCCCACTGGAGAAAAGACTGATGACGATCCGCACCATCAACGCTGTCGCGGTGTTCTGCGGGTCCAATTTCGGTGCCAGCGATGACTTTGCCGATGGCGCGCGAACCTTGGGGCAGGTACTCGGCAATCACGGCATTGCCACCATCTATGGCGGGACCGGCAAAGGCCTGATGGGGACCGTCGCCGACGCCGCCCTCGCAGCGGGCGGGCGGGTGCATGGTGTCGTTACCGCGAACCTGCATCAGCGCGGGCAGTCCCATGCGGGCCTGACCGGGCATGAAATCACACCGACCTTGCGCCGCCGCAAGGAACGCATGATTGAACTGGCCGACGCCTTCATTGCCCTGCCCGGCGGAATCGGCACCCTGGAAGAACTCATGGAAGTGTGGTCGATGAACCAACTGGGGGAGATGGACAAACCGGTTGGCCTGCTGAATATCGGGGGTTTCTTCACCCCCTTCCTTGGCTTTATCGATCACATGGTTAAAGAGAAGTTCTTACCCGACGGTCATCGACAATCATTAATCGTTGAAGCCGATGCCAGTGTTCTGCTCGACAAACTTGGCCGTCATACGCGAATCGACATTCCCAAATGGCTGTAACCACGTCTGCACGGAGGAAATACCGAACGTGGCGGATGCCGACTCAGTTGCTCAAGTCCGCATACTGCTGCTGCAAGAATTGCTGATAGGGAAGCGACAGGTTGTTCTTCACCACATAATCAAGGGCATTCTTGTAGACGATGGCCCCTTCGGCAGCGTATTGCCCGCTCTCCAGGTTGGGGTTGCTGAGGATCTCGTCGCGCTTGCGCTCGATGACCTCTTTGACATTCTTGATATAGAACTCGGCTTCCCTGCGGTCTTCCTTGCCCCAGAACCGCTCGACGTCATCCAGGTAGGCGGCATCACTGATGACCGGCTGCAGGTTGGCACTGTCAAATGCCGACTGGCACAGATAGGCCATGGCCAGCCAGTCCCTGGCCCGCGGATCGCCCGAGGCCTTCAGCGATTGATACAAGGCCGTTCTGGCGTTGTAGTAAGGCGAAGTTTTTTGTTTCGAATCGGCCTCATAATACAACATGGTATTGCACTGGATCAGGTCACTGGTGGTACCTGCATTATTTTTCTCCTCGGAAATCCGGCTCATCATCAAGTAATTGATGATGTAGTCGTTCGCTTCGGCGTAGCGACCGGAAATGTACAAGGCATGGCCAATCGCTTTATAGTAACTGGTGCATGACCAGTAATAATCCCAGGACACTTTATTCTTGCTGCACACCTTCTGTGCCAATGGGATCAACTGATCAGCTATCGCATTCGGATTGCTGGTAGACGCCTCAATGGATTCGATTTCCTTCGAGCCGTCCAGCGAACTGTACGACATGCACCCGGCCAGCAAAGGAAACACCCAGGCGACCGTCATCAGCTTCATGTTCATGTCAGCGCACTCCTCATTCGGCGGAACCGCCTTCGAACCAACTGGCGTCCAGCCGCTCGGTCGATGCCCAGTACTTGTCGCGGGTGGTGAGATATTTCCACCGCCGGTTTTCACACTTGTAGACGTACTTGCCATACGAAAGCACCGTGCCGTCGGCGTGGTAATTCAGGTGGGCCTCGTCACTGGGGCGGGTGAAGTACTCGCAGGACTTTCCGGCGTAGTTCTGGTCGGGATCCTTGGGTTTGGGTGGGGGTGGCGGCTTGTCGGGGTTCGAGACGACCCTGGGCGTAGGAACCGGCGCCGCGGGGGGCGTGTTTGCGCGCCGTTGAAAGCTGGGGCCGTCGGACCAGGGGTTGAGTGAAGGATCCTGCCTGGCCTTGTTGAGCTGGTACTGTTTTTCCTGCTCCCGGAGCATGATTTCCTGCTGGAGCTGGCGCTGCTCTTCTTCCTGTCGGGCCCGGCGCTCGTTCTCGCCATCTTCCAGCATCTGCATCAGCATTTCGCCGCCTTGCTGGATCATTTGCGAGGTGGCGGCGTCGTTGCTACTGCTGCCGGAGCCTGAGTAACCGCCCCCTGTGTTCGACCTGCACTGCACAACCCCGTCGCAGCCGGATGCGGCGCTGGCGGCAGGGCTCCAGCCGGCAATGAGGACGAGCAGTGGGAGCAGCATCGAAGCGGTCAATTGGATGAAAGGAATCTCGACTTTGGAGGAAGGCCACAGCCAGTTTGATGTTGCCATTTCGCAACGCCTCCACAGGGGGTGTTTCAAGTAGGCATAGACGGGAAAAACAGCAGCGTCAAATTGCCATACACCTGAAGCGTCAGGAAGAACAGACATTTGATCTGTAAGGAATTTTCATAAAAACAAGTGATAGAAAACGTTTGCTTCAACAGCTCCCAACACGTCACATTGACTGCCGCAAGAACAGGCAGCGGGGTGTCCTGCAAAATAAATCTCTATCCTTTCCGCCGCCCCTTTCTGCCTAATAGAAAGCAATGGTACAGTTTAGCGGCGCCAGGAAAGTGACGGCGCAGCTACCTGCCCGGGCAGAATGGCTTTCGGTTGTTGTTCGGTGAGCTGTATTGGTTTCCCCAAACAAAAATAATTACCCGCTCAACAGCGGGCACAGGGAGAGTGATAAGCGTTCGACCAACTCGATCACTGATCGGGTTCTGGACGGACACAGCTCAACGCACGGCCTACGGGCCGGAGAGGTGCCATCATGTGGTGGATTGCTGCAGCCCTGATCATCATTGTGTTCGTTGCTATCCCGGTAGCGACGATTTTTATAATTGGCCGACGAATAAAGAAGTGTGAGGACTACGATTAATAAGCAGGGCACAGATCAAATGATCCGGGTAATCAGGTATATACTCTGGAACTACTCAGCCTCTCCTGTACCTGGCTCCGGCACCCCGGTCTCCATCCACTCAGCTCAAACTTTACTGTACCGCTTGTAGGCACATGCTCATGAGGGAAAAGGGGCAGGCCCATTACGCGACGGCGCCTGGAAAATAAGTCCATAACCTTTTCGCTGATTTGTTACGCGAACGGAACAATGCAACAGGCCGTTTCGATTACTTTCAGACGCATTTAGTTCGGGACGTTGCAGCAGTGAGCTTATAAAACGGGCGACGAGCAAAAATTTTGCCTTCTCTTCATCAAGAGCCCGTCCAATCCATGGACATCCAGACCGGCAATCCACTTACCTTAACTCTCGTCTCTACGGCCACCCATACATCAGACGCATCTGACAAATGGATTGATGGCGGCCAAGTCAATAAACCAGCGTTTCGTAGCTGGCCTCATGATACATACCGTGCCTGTGCCGCTCATCCAGCAGCTCAGCGGCTTGCTCGGGATCGACCCAAGCAATCCCATCCAGGCAATCAAGCGCCCAATTCCACCACTGGACCCTTTCCAACACCGCGATCAGATCGGTCGAGAATCTGTACTTGATGTGCTTGGCTGGTGCGCCTCCCACGACTTCATATGCCTCGACATCTCTCGACACTACGGAGTTCGCGCCAATCACAGCACCATTGCCGACTCTTACTCCCTTCCGGATGACCACGTTCTGGCCAATCCATACGTCGTTTCCAATGATCACGTGCTGCTGATTCCGGGAGGTAGGCTCGCGCATCCTGCGTAGCGCACTCTTCCTTTCTTCTGCGTTTCTGCCCCAGTAATCGTTGGAAACCTCCACATCCAGCCAGGAATTGATGAATGTGCTCGTCGTCAAAAGCCTCATGTCATGCTCTACGGGGGCCACCACTATATTAGGAGCAACCGAGCAAAAGCGGCCAATCGACTTCAACCCTTCAACAGAGCCACCGCGAAAAAAAGTGAAAGCCCCAACCGAGCCCACATTAAAGCTACTGACTCCGGATATCCTCGCCGGCGCCTCTACGATCGACTGATTTTTTTTCAACTGCAGAAACGTGGACTCGGAAGCGATATCAATACCGCCTTTACTGAAGAACATGGTTATCGTCCAAAAAATTTATTGTAGGCGCAGGCATAGCAATACATCCCCTGTATCTTTATTGGATTTTGGACTCTACAACTGAGGCGGACCCCTCCAGGCTCCTGACCCTGGCTCCGCTGTCATTTCCTTGTCTCAATTTTCCCCATAACGATAATCGGCCGCCAAGCCAAATCCATTAGGCAGAGTAACCAAAAAAATCACTCAAGGTTACGCCTAGGCTCCGCAAGAGCCAAATCATGTCATGCTATTCAGCCACGGAGAACGATTTAGCCGCTTGCTTGCGGGCGAAAGCTTGGCACTCTTGGTAAACTATTGACCTCTCGTCCCCGAAACCCCTACGACGACCCACGTTGAACGAAATGCCCCCAGAATCCGCCTCAACCCCAGCAAACACTCGCCCCGAGCCCTCCCGCCGCTTCTCCGTGGCGCCGATGATGGACTGGACCGACCGCCACTGCCGCTTCTTCCTGCGCCTGCTCTCGAGCAACACCCTGCTCTACACCGAGATGGTCACCACCGGTGCCCTGCTCCACGGTGACACCGAGCGCTTCCTGCGTCATGACGAGGCCGAGCACCCGCTGGCCTTGCAACTGGGCGGCAGTGTGCCGGCGGATCTCGCGGCGTGTGCAAAGCTCGCCGAGAACGCCGGGTACGATGAGGTGAACCTCAATGTCGGTTGTCCGAGCGACCGGGTGCAGAACAATATGATCGGCGCCTGCCTGATGGGGCATCCGGCATTGGTGGCCGACTGCGTGAAGGCGATGCAGGATGCGGTGCAGATTCCGGTAACGGTCAAGCACCGTATCGGCATCAACGGCCGCGACAGTTATGCCGAGCTCTGCGATTTCGTCGGTCAGGTGCGTGATGCCGGTTGCCGCAGTTTCACCGTGCATGCGCGCATCGCGATTCTCGAAGGCCTGTCGCCGAAGGAGAACCGCGAGATCCCACCCCTGCGCTACGACGTGGCGGCGCAGTTGAAGGCGGATTTCCCCGAGCTTGAGATCGTCCTCAACGGCGGTATCAAGACCCTGGCCGAGTGCCAGGCGCACTTGCAGACCTTCGACGGGGTGATGCTCGGTCGCGAGGCGTATCACAACCCGTACCTACTGGCCGAGGTCGATCAGCAACTGTTCGCAAGCCAGGCACCGGTGATCAGCCGCAGCGAGGCACTGGCCAGGCTGCGACCGTATATCGCCGCGCACCTGGCGTCGGGCGGAGCCATGCATCACGTGACCCGCCATATCCTCGGCCTCGGCCAGGGCTTCCCGGGAGCGCGCAAGTTCCGCCAGTTGCTGTCGGTGGATATCCACAAGAGCACCGATCCGCTGGGCCTGCTCGACCAGGCCGGCGAGCTGCTGCAAGGGCGCTAGCCCCGGAACCTGTGCCGGCTTCGACACTCGAAGGTTTATCTTCAACCCACGTGCCCGCCAGCCCTTGAGCGGTTGGCGGTGCTCGGGTAATGTCGATTCATCGCACAGGACAGAGCACACCCATGACCTCCAAGCTGGAACAACTCAAGCAGTTCACGACCGTGGTTGCCGACACGGGTGATATCGATGCCATCAGCCGCCTGAAACCGGTCGACGCCACCACCAACCCTTCCCTGCTGCTCAAGGCCGCGGCCATGCCCGGTTATGCCGACCTGCTCGATCAGGCCGTACGGGGCAGCAAGGGTGACCTGGGCCTGGCCTGCGATACCTTTGCAGTGTCGGTGGGCGCGGGGATTCTCAAGGTGATCCCGGGGCGCATTTCCACCGAGGTGGACGCCCGTCTGTCCTTCGATGAGCCGGCGCTGCTGAACAAGGCACGCCAGCTGATCGACCTGTACGAAAAAGCCGGCATCGGTCGCGACCGGGTGCTGATCAAGCTGGCCTCGACCTGGGAAGGCATCCGCGCCGCCGAGAAGCTGGAGAAGGAAGGCATCCAGACCAACCTGACCCTGCTGTTCTCCTTCGCCCAAGCCCAGGCCTGCGCCGACGCCGGGGTGTTCCTGATTTCGCCATTCGTAGGCCGTATCTATGACTGGTACAAGAAATCCACCGGCAAAGAGTATGTGGGCGCCGAGGATCCGGGTGTGCAGTCGGTGACGCGAATCTACAACTACTACAAGGCCAACGGTTACGACACCGTGGTGATGGGCGCTAGCTTTCGCAATATCGGCCAGATCGAGCAACTGGCGGGCTGTGATCGCCTGACCATCAGCCCCGAGTTGCTGCAACAGCTGAGCGATGACCAGGGCGCGCTGCCGCGCATCCTCAAGCCGGGCAACCCCGGTGAACCGCGCCAGCAACTGAGCGAAGCGCAGTTCCGCTGGGCTTCCAACGAAGACGCCATGGCCACCGAGAAGCTGGCCGAGGGTATTCGCCAGTTTGCCCGGGACCAGGAGAAGCTCGAGGCGCTGCTGGCTGCAAAGGCCTGATACAAGTCCGGGTTGCCGGTGCCGGGAGGAAGGTGGAGCATCTCCCGGTATTTCGGCGGCCTTAGGGGCCTCATCGCGGGGGAAGCCCCCACCAACCCGGGGATGAGCGGGCGTGACCCCCGCTGCGTTGGATCATGGGTTAAGAGATGTTTGTGTATGAATCTTACG
>NZ_JALRNG020000178.1:0-252 GCF_030272875.2 Pseudomonas sp. BJa5 | reverse complement strand
GAACCGGATACCCAGCGTCGCGTGCGGCAGTTCATCCTCGACAACCCGGGCAGTTGGAAGAAGGCCGCCCACGAGACCGCCTTCCGGCGCAAGTTCGAGTTCGAGGAAAGCGAGAAGCTGGTGCGGGCACCGCGCGGGTTTCCCGCCGACTTCGAGTTCATCGAGGATCTCAAGCATCGCAACTTCGTTTTCTGGCGGTCGCTGGACGATGCGACCATGACCGGGCCGAGGCTGCGACAGACCGTGGCCGGC
>NZ_JALRNG020000177.1:0-254 GCF_030272875.2 Pseudomonas sp. BJa5 | reverse complement strand
GAGACGAAGTGCGCGGTCATGCCTTCCAGGACGGCACGGTTGCTTGCCCTGTCGGCGTCGGTGCCGCCCGTCTTCCACGTGTTGTCGAGCTCGACGTCGAGCCACCAGACGTAGTCCGCGGGGTTGGCTGAGACCTTGGCCGTCTGGGCCGCGGGCGCGAAGCGCTGGTCGACGTCCTCCTGGGCGCGGTTCCAGCCGTACTGCCAGGCGCACGCGAGGCTGTCGCTGCCGTCGCAGGTCCCGTGCGGGTTCCC
>NZ_JALRNG020000176.1:0-254 GCF_030272875.2 Pseudomonas sp. BJa5 | reverse complement strand
ATCCCAGCTGGCCCTGGGCAGCATGCGCTACGACATCGAAGACACCGACGGCCTCGACCGCCTGTTCAAGCTGATCGAACAGCGTGCCGGCCACTGGCTGGAGATGGAAGTGGAAGAAACCAAGATCGAACTGACCCACAACGACCGTCGCTTGGTCGACCTCAATCGGGTCGAGTCGGGACTGAGCGTGGAGCTGACCCGGGCCTTGTTCGAAGAGTCGATCGACAACCATCACGAGCGCCTGCGTGGCAGTG
>NZ_JALRNG020000175.1:0-254 GCF_030272875.2 Pseudomonas sp. BJa5 | reverse complement strand
CTGGTTAGACTGCGCGCCCTTTTGCACGGATCTGCGCCATGTTGTTGATGCTCTACCTCAGTGCCATCACCGCCGAAGCCATGACCGGCGCGCTGTCTGCCGGGCGCCGCGGCATGGACTGGTGTGGCGTGGTGCTGATCGCCTGCATCACCGCCCTGGGCGGCGGGTCGGTGCGCGACGTGTTTCTGGGGCATTACCCGCTGACCTGGGTCAAGCACCCGGAATACCTGGTACTGACCAGCTTTGCTGCGCTG
>NZ_JALRNG020000174.1:0-257 GCF_030272875.2 Pseudomonas sp. BJa5 | reverse complement strand
TCACCTTTCCGCCCTTACGGCGGGCTACTTTGTCGTGGCAAAGTAGCCCAACCGTGCGTCCCGGCATACGGGCCTACGCTGCGCTTCGGGTCCCTTCCCTCCGGCCTTGCTCCCGCTGGGGCGCACCGACGGGCCGTCCCGGGCCCGACGGTGCTTGCAGGCCATCCATGGCCTGCACCCAGCACCGCAAAAACACCGCACAGCCACCAGAAGGGGCGAATCGTGTCGTGTGGACTGACGATGGACGATCAGCAAAA
>NZ_JALRNG020000173.1:0-257 GCF_030272875.2 Pseudomonas sp. BJa5 | reverse complement strand
CCCGCAACCACCATCGGCAGCATGTAAGACACACCGGTCAACAGATGGCGATATGCGCCCGCAGACTCTTTCTTACCTTCCGTCGCGGTTTGACGCGCGCCGGTTGCCTGATACGGCTTCGCTTCCACCAGCGCTTTATCAAACTCCTGCGCGGTCTTTTTCAGCGCCAGGCCGGTAGACGTACGGTACATGGGATTACCGGCAAATTTCGCCAGGTCCACTTCGATATCCGCCGCCACGATGACCAGATCGGCCTC
>NZ_JALRNG020000172.1:0-258 GCF_030272875.2 Pseudomonas sp. BJa5 | reverse complement strand
CCAACGCAGGGGGATATCTGCCCGAACACTGGCTGGATACGGTGAAAAGTGCCATCAAAGCCGGCATGAACGTGGCCAGCGGATTACATCATCGTCTGGTAGATGGGCCCGAGCTGGTCACGCTGGCAGAGACGTTTGGTGTTGCGCTTTTCGATTTACGTCATATGCGTCCGAAGCTGAGTGTTGGCAGCGGTAAGAAGCGTTCAGGCAAGCGGATACTCACGGTGGGGACCGACTGCTCAGTGGGCAAGATGTACA
>NZ_JALRNG020000171.1:0-258 GCF_030272875.2 Pseudomonas sp. BJa5 | reverse complement strand
AGTGCCGCGGTCGGAGTCGCCGGCGCGGTAGCCCACGCGTTGGTCGTGGAGGTTGAAGCCGTACACCGGCTTCACCTGGTCGTACAGCGCCTTCAGCGTGCGCGCTTCCGGTGTCGCCAACATGCGCGCATCGCGGTTGATGTCGATGCCCTGCACGTTGCGGCGCTGGAAGCGCGCGGCGCCATCGGGATTGAGGATGGGCAGGATATGCAGCGTGGTTGCCGCGCGCAGCCGCTGCACCAGGGGATGGTCCGGGTG
>NZ_JALRNG020000170.1:0-258 GCF_030272875.2 Pseudomonas sp. BJa5 | reverse complement strand
GAACAACGCAAGCAGATCGGCCCGCTGATCACCGACAAGGCGGTGGCCAAGGTCCGCAGCCTGAACGACGACGCCGAGGGCAAAGGCGCCGAACAGGTGCTGGGCGGCCAGGCCCACGCCCTGGGCGGCAACTTCTTCGAGCCGACCGTGCTGGCCAATGTCGGCCCGGGGTTGGACCTGCTGGAAGAAGAAATCTTCGGCCATGTGTCGGCTCTTTTGCGCTTCAGCCGCGACGAAGAAGTCATCGCCATGGCCATC
>NZ_JALRNG020000169.1:0-258 GCF_030272875.2 Pseudomonas sp. BJa5 | reverse complement strand
AAGACTATGACACGATTGCTCGTGATACCGATCGTGATAACTTTATGACTGCACAAGCAGCAAAAGAATATGGCTTGGTCGATCAGGTATTAAGTAAGCGTCCATAAGGGAAAATATTAAGTGGCTTGAGTTGTTGGAAAACGCCTCCATATAGTCATTTAACCCTATCGCTTGCCCTCATATTTAAGATTCTATTTGTGGAGAGAATATGTCCGAACATCCTCAAGGACAAAAACATTGTTCATTTTGCGGTAAAAC